>NZ_JAKJSZ010000023.1:0-72919 GCF_050337535.1 Vibrio kagoshimensis | reverse complement strand
GCCTGAGGTATTACCCGCTGCGTCGGTTTGACGAACGGTGATCGTGTTGTCACCTTCCGTTGGTACTGGMGCCGTTGTCGTCCAGTTTCCGTCSACAAGGTATTCGACTGTCGCGCCATCTTCTGTRCCGCCRACKGTGAAGCKRCCGTCGTTGGTTAAGAAGTCATCCGCCGCTGAGCCTGARTCYGTATCAAGTGTCAATGCTGGTGCATCGGGTGCTGTTGTGTCTAATGTCGAATCTAGAGCCTGAAAAGCTTCGATCAAACCCAGGCTTTGAGTCTCAGATAAGCCTATAGAAACAAACCCTTCAGTTAGGAACTCCGTTTGTGCAATTATTTCAGTGCCATCTCTTTCTATACTTCCACCAGCAACCAAGCTTGAACCGCCACTGGTACCTGCTGCTGTAGCAAACTCATCATTTAGTTGAGTTGGGTCTTCACCTTGCTCTAAAGCCGCAAAGATATTTGCAATATCGTCAGTTATATCGAGTTCATTGTCGTCAACAAATCGATTCACCTTAACTATAGGTTGATTAGATTCATCCGATGTTTCGAGAACAACGTCACCATTGAGTAATGGCTCGCCATCTTTTAACACTCTTATTTGGCCATCTACACCAACGACAATTCGTTGTCCAATAACCAATGCACTACTAGCGATGACTGCGGTGATATCCATAAAAACCTCTAAATCCGAAAGCTTCGTTAATGTCGTCAACGAAATGACACTAAAATATTATCTCGTTAATATATCATTATAACTTATAGAATTCACGCCTGCGCAATATATAAATAACAGTTCATCATTCGCATTAACACAACTAAAAATGTGCCAAAAAGTCATTAAGTTACACAAATATTAAGCAAGTTAACTCATTATTTTATATAATAACTTGAATGGGTCTTAATATAGATAAAAACCAAGCAAATGCATGGTGACACATATCTACTTTTGGTCTAATAAAAACGTAAATTTGTTGACACCTTGTTATAATTCTCAGATGTGAGACTCATCTTTGTTTAACATTCACACATTACATATGCTCCGGAGAAATAAATTGAATTGGATTCAAAAATGCACTCTAGGTTCTATGGTAGCTTTAAGCCTTTCTTCTAATGCTCAAACACTCGAGCAGGCTGTCGCTATTACATTAGAAACTAATCCAAGCATCAAAAGTTCATACAACGAATATATTAGCAAGCGATATATAAATGATGCCTCTGGAGGAGCTTATAGACCTAGCATAGATTTAGATGCGGGTATTGGATATGAGCATACTAGCCTTGCTTCAAATAATAATGATGAAACTGACTTAACTCGTAAAGAAGCGACCTTGACGCTTACACAGTTAATTTGGGATGGTTCGAATACTCTTAATGATATTGACCGCACAGCCGCTGATGCAGAATCTGTTCGTTACCAATTACTTTCTGATGCTCAAGATATGGCTCTAGAAGTAACCAAAGTTTATTTAGATGCAGTGAAGGCATACGAAGTGTTATCTCTTTCTGAAAGTAACTTGGCTACTCATAAAGAGATTTATAGAGATATTAAAAAGCGAGTTGATTCTGGAATTGGCTCAACTGCAGATATGTCTCAAGTCGAAGCCCGTATAGCAAAAGCGCATGGTAATTTACTTGCAGCTCAAAACAACTTGTTCGATACACATATACAATTTGAGCAACTAGTAGGTCAATCACCTCTTGGATTAGTATTTCCTAGAGCAGATTCTAGCGCTCTACCACTCACAATCGAAAAGGCACTCACTCAAGCTTTTGAAATGCATCCTGTAATAAAAATTGCTCAAGTAGATGTAGACTCAGCAAAATTTCAATATAAACAGTCAAAAAGCAATAACTACCCAACGATTTCAGTAGAAGCCGCTCAAACTTGGCGAGATGATGCAGGCGGAACTGAAGGCAACAGTGATGAATTCTCAGCTATGCTACGCTTACGTTACAACTTATATAATGGCGGTTCAGATTCTAGCCGTTCAGAAAGTATGGCATATCAATTAAATAAATCGAAAGATCTTCGAGAACGTACTTTTAGGAGTGTAGAAGAGAGTCTACGTTTATCTTGGAATGCGCTAGACCTAACGGTTCAACAAAAAGAGTTTCTTTCTGACCATGTAGATTCGGCTTCACAAACCGTAATTTCTTATGAGAAGCAGTACCGTATAGGTAAGCGTACACTTTTAGATCTATTGAACACTGA
The DNA here is from genome assembly GCF_050337535.1 of Vibrio kagoshimensis. NCBI lineage: Bacteria > Pseudomonadati > Pseudomonadota > Gammaproteobacteria > Vibrionales > Vibrionaceae > Vibrio > Vibrio kagoshimensis. The sequence goes on along the minus strand of NZ_JAKJSZ010000023.1, from coordinate 70,702 downwards.
AAACGAACTTTTCGAAGCACGTAAAGGTTATTTAGACGCAAAATATGATGAACAATATGCAAAGTATCGTGTAATGAATGCATCTGGTAACTTACTAGCGGCTTTAAAGGTTGAAACACCAGCGCAGTGGAATGAAAAGGTTGAATATTAATTTATGACTAAGCGAATCATATTTCCATTACTTGCTCTCTTAGTATCTGTGAGCACATTTGCATCTGAGAGTGATGAGTTTGATTATGTCCCGACGCCTATCGCTGAAAGAAACTATGATCTTTTAGATGAGGATAATGACGGAGTAATCAATGAGCGGGATTTATGTCCTGATACCCCAGCACGGGCAGAGATTGATAATGATGGCTGTGGTACTTTTTTAAAAACTACAGAAAAAATGCAACTTCAAATATTGTTTGCAAATAACTCCGTAGATATCAACCCAGCTTTCTTGGCTCAAATCCGTGAGATGGCTAGTTTTCTAAAACAATATTCATCTACTTCTATCGAACTTCAGGGCTATGCAAGTAAAACTGGTAATGCAGAGCACAACCTACAACTTTCGAAAACTCGTGCTGCAAATGTGAGAAGAGCATTAATCAGTAACGGTATTCTGAGCTCGAGAATTGAGATTGTTGGTCATGGCGACACAGGCCTAGAGAACAAAGGAACAGACAAAATCAGCCATGCAATGAACCGTAAAGTTGTTGCTTCGGTTGTCGGGTTTAAAGGTAATATCAAAGAAGAATGGAATATATTTACTACTATCAGTAAATAAATTGTTTAAAACGTCCCCTCTTTAATTAAAGACTAGCATTTATTGCTAGTCTTTTTTATTTCTTCATTTCTAATTACGTGTACCTTGGATTTCTATAATGTTATTCTCTTCACGTTATCAAAATAGAGAACTAATCAATGAGCAAACTAACCGCCGATATTCAAGCAAACCTTGACCTTTTTGTTGCAGAAACAAAAGAAACTCAACTTGTATGGGGTCTTCGCAATGATGAAGGATGGCTTGCATGTGATTCTACTGAATTCGAAACAAGCGAAGTAATGCCATTTTGGTCTACAAAGGAAGATGCTATTACTCATAACGTCGAAGAATGGGCTGATTTTGAAGTTCTTGAAATCCCATTAGACATTTTTGTTGAAGATTGGTTACTGACTCTAGCTGAAGACGGTGTTTTAGTTGGTACAAACTGGAACGCTAATTTAGAAGGCAAAGAGCTTGAGCCTTCAGATTTAGCTAAACTATACATCTAATTATTCACTTAAAGGTCATGTATGTAACGCATGGCCTTTTCTTTATCCCTAATGACTTCACTCACACTCCCATCTAAAAAAAACACATACCATTGATTTGACTATTTTTTAACTTTAGAATGTCATTCCTTATAATTTTATCTATATAGCAAACTCTCTGATGAAACATACCTTTCTCATACTAATGGCACTAATTAGTTTATCTTCTCATGCCAATCTAATGTCATCAGATCCAACTAAAGAACCTTCCAACACCCCAAACATCAATTGGAACACACTTTATCTATCAAACTCACAACACGAAGAGTTTCGATCATTAAATATGCTACAAAGCCGTTATGCATCCTTACCCTCTTCAGGTGAAAAATTGTATATCAGCTCTTTGCTCTACCAATTCATGATTAAACACAACCAGCCATACTACGGCGGAAATTCTGATGATAAAAACTATAAAGTAACAGAAGAAACTTTTATTGAGGCTTTAAAGCTAGATGCTCGTGGGCAATATAAAGAGGCACAAGAACTTTTTATTTCCGTATCTGACACCATGCAACAAGCTAATGACTCGGTTGGTAAAGCGATAATCAAATACAATTTATGCCGTTCACTTAACGAACAATCTAAATATCACCAAGCTCACTACTATTGCTCTGCATTACAAAGCTATTTTGAAGATAATACGGACCCAGTATTACAAATTTTTTTAGGCTATCGTGTGATTGCCAATAATCAATACTTTAGAGGTGATTATAAATCTGCTCTAAACAGTTACATGCTTTTAATCGATAATTTCCCTAAAGGGCATGATATATCAGGCATTTATAACGATATCGGGAACCTTTATAAAGAGATTGAACAATTTGACAGTTCTGAAACGTACCTATTAACAGCTTTAGACCTTAGAGCAGACAGCTCCAACCTTATGAAAACACAAGTTTTGCATAGCCTAGCCGAACTTTACATCATCATGGAGCAACCAACTCAAGCAATCTCTTATTTTCAACAAGCCTACAATGCCGTACAGGCAACTAACTCGATATATGGTAAAGCACTGGTCAATTTGGGCTTAGGCAAAGCACACATCCAAGCAGAAAACTACAGCTCAGCACATGACTACCTTGTTGAAGCTTTAACAGCCTCTGAGAAATTAGATAATAATAAAATTCGAATAGAAGCTTACTTAGCGATTAGTGATCTATTCGAGCATCAAGATCTCTTTGAAGAATCATTTTACTATGCTCATTTGGCAAGCGACCTATCCAAACAAATTGACCGAAGCAAGTACCTTGCAGATTCGCTTCTTCAGCTCACTGATTTATCTGTCGCAACCAATCAGCACAAAGAAGCATTTAGTTTTTATAGGCAGTATTCAGCGATTCAACTTAGCAGTAGAGATATCGATAATCGCTTAGCTTTGGAAGCATTGGAACTCACTAGAAGCAAATTCGAGAAAGAACTGCAAAGTTCGTTATTAGTCAGTCAAGCACAACTCGATAAGCTGAAAATTGATAAAATGACTCAACAAAAGCTCATGTACAATATTATCGTTATCATCCTTCTGTGTGCCGCTAGCTTTTCTTTTTGGTCCAGTAAACGAGTAAGAGAAAAATCATCTTTAGACTCCCTCACGAGTGCTTACAACAGAGCGGCAGCAATAAGAAAAATTAAAACTGTTAAACACGACTCAAACAATAAAAAACATGTTTTAATTCTTTTAGATTTAGATAAATTTAAATCAATCAATGACGACTATGGGCATCCAACTGGCGATCAAGCACTCAGTAATATAAGCCAGCAAATTAGAAATCGAATTGGTAAACATGATTTACTAGGTAGATTAGGTGGGGAAGAATTTGTCATTCTATTAAAGGATGTTGAAGAAAGTGAAGTAAGAGAACGAGTTGAGGAAATTCAATATGCTGTTTCATCAACAAAATTTTTATCTGAAAGCAAAAAGCCACTGAGTATCACTGCAAGTTTTTCTTACCTTTCAACTTCACAGGCACTGAGTGACTTTGATGTATTGTATTCAGTTCTCGACCAAGCTCTTTATCAAGCTAAAAAGAATGGTCGTAACTGTATTATTGATGCGTACAACGACGCAATTGATTTACCTAGTTCTGTTTTCGAACCAGTTCAGACATCACTTCAGAGCGATTCTCAAGGTAATCCGTAAGCCCTACTTTGCGTAACTCACATGCAGGGCAATCGCCACAACCATCTCCGACAATTCCGTTATAGCAAGTTAGGGTTTTATTTCTGATCAGCTGCAAAGATTCATACTGATCAGCTAAAGCCCACGTTTCTGCTTTATTAAGCCACATCAAAGGCGTTTTAATTTCCAACGCCTTATCCATCCCTTGAACTAAAGCTGAGTTCATTGCTTTAACAAAGTCATTTCGACAATCCGGGTAGCCTGAAAAATCCGTTTCACAAACACCGGTAATGATACTTTCAGCGCCAATCTGGTAAGCATAAATACCCGCAAGAGTTAAGAACAAGATGTTACGACCAGGCACGAAAGAATTAGGTAAGCCATTCTCTTGTAGTTCGTGTGAAACAGGAATGTCATCTCGCGTTAGAGAGCTGATTGCTAGCTCATTAAGCAAGGTAACATCCATCACTTTATGAGCTTTTACGCCTAGTTCAGCAGCTAATGACTGCGCGACTTCAATTTCAAGCCTATGACGCTGCCCATAATCAAAAGTGATCGCATGTACTTCATCGTATTCTTTTAATGCTTGTACAAGGCAAGTTGTAGAATCCTGTCCTCCACTGAAGACAACTACCGTTTTTTTCATGTTTAATCCTTACAAAACAGCCGTTAAAGACGCTGTTAATCACTAAGATGATAATAATCGAGTATATAGAACAAGTTTAAATGCATAGGCTGCCCTTATATAGCGACTAATAGTTAATACTAGGCAATACTCAAATATTTATGAGTTTGAATGGATAAGCGCCAGTTTCGCTTCACACAGGTATCAATACATAGCTGAGTAGCACGGGGCTTCTGGCTAATTGGCTGTAAGGCAATAACTGTTTCTTCAGCCAGCTCAGCCTTCGACATAAGTTCGTCGAGCTGATCAATATCTTTTTGTGTACCTACTGGATGTTTAATTTCATTTGCACGAACAAGTGCCGAAATTAACACAGGTAACTTACCTTTCATTGCAATCTTAGGTGACAATGTCACCCAGGTATTAGGCGTAGCTTTTACTTCAGAAGTGCCACTAGTTTCAATCTGGCATTTACAGCCGATTTTTTCGAAGGCTTCAGTCAGAGGAACAAGATCATAAATACAAGGTTCTCCACCAGTGATCACAATATGATTGGCTGTATAACCTTGGCGGATGTATTCTTGGACAATACCTGCAGCATCAATTGGCGACCAAGTTGGTGAATCTTGTGTTTTCAACATGATGTCACCTAAGGTAGTTTGGTCTTTTTCTAAAGCTTCCCACGTTTGTTTCGTGTCACACCATGAACACCCAACCGGGCATACTTGTAACCTCACAAATACCGCAGGAACACCGGTAAAGACACCCTCACCTTGGATGGTTTCAAACATTTCGTTAATCTTGTACAACTTCGCCTCAGCTCTATCATCTTATTACGTTATTTAAGCCGCAGACGATAAAGCACTTAACCCTTTGGGTCAAACAATTGAATATTTGCGTTCAAAATGCTCAAACGTCTAGCCTGTTTTTCTAACTTCCCTTATCCTTGCGAACATTAGATTTTATTCAGTTTTCATTCTTTGGTAGGTAATTCAATGTACAAGTTAGTAGCACTAGATATGGACGGCACACTATTAAATAGTGATAAAGTCATTTCTCAAGAAAACAAAGACGCGATTGCAAAAGCTCGTAAAGCTGGTGTGAAAGTCGTATTAGCCTCGGGGCGACCTTTAGAAGGAATGCAAAGTAAGCTTGATGAACTAGAAATAGACGGTACTGATGACTTCGTACTTTTCTACAATGGATCAATGGTACAAAATGTATCAACGAAAGAAATTATTCACAGTAAGATCAGTAATGGTCAAGCCGCTAAAGCGATTGCAAAACTAGCAAATGAACTCGGTGGTTATGTTCATGCCTTTAGTAAAAAGCACGGGCTCATTACTCCTCAGAATAATGAATACACTCAAATCGAAGCAACAATCAATGGTTTAGATATCACTGAATTCAACTTTTCTGATTTAGAGGATAGTCACGAAATTATTAAAACCATGATTGTCGCGGAACCATCGAAGCTAACAGAAATCATCAGTAAGTTGTCACCAGAACTGCATAAAGAATTTACGATAGTCCAGAGCGCTCCTTTCTTCCTTGAGTTCTTAAACCCTGAGTCAAATAAAGGTGTAGGTATTGAAGCTATCGCGAATCATTTAGGTATTAAAGCTGAAGAAGTAATCTGTATGGGCGACGCAGAAAATGACCATCATATGCTTGAATATGCTGGTTTAGGTATCGCAATGGAAAATGCAATGGACGAAACGAAAGCAATTGCTGATTATATTACTGCTGGTAATAATGAACATGGCGTAGCCCGAGCAATTGAAAAATTCATTTTAGAGCCTATGGCTTAGTTCCTGCTTTATCATAAAAGACGCGGTTGATTGTGACTCGATTTATCAATAACACTTCAATCAGCCCGCTTCTTCCCTTTCTAACAAAGACTCAAACTGATTCTCAATTTGAGATACGTAAACACCAACAAATATAAATCTTTAAAAACAAATACTTAATAAAGCACCCTTTTGGCATTCGATTTGCAATTCCCATATTAACAACCAATAACTAAAACACTCGTTGGTAAGGGAATACAATGAAAAATACAAAACGAATACTTTATGTTCATTACGGTGATAACTGGATCAGAGGCAGTGAAGTCTGCTTAATTAACTTGATAGACTCGCTCAACAAAGAGCGCTATACCCCCTTTCTTTGGACAAACTGTCCGGCTTTGCTTCATCACTATAAAGGTCAAAGCCTCACATCAGAACTGTCTGCCTTCCCACTAATCGGAGGTTGGCAATCTCCTCGTTTTGATACTGTCAGTTGGTGCCATCTCGTCAAACAAGCTATCCACTACATCAAATCCTATGGTATCGACCTAATTCATGTAAACAGTGGTGCACCTTGCCAATGGATGTGTTTAGCGGCCCGTATTTGTCGAGTTCCTCTTGTGACACAACTTCATAGCCATTACCAACTTAGAGACCGCTTTACACTCGGCTTGCATATGTCTCCTCACATTGTTTGTGTTAGTGAAGCCATCAGTAAAGAACTTCTATCCGATGGATACCCTAAAAGTAAATTATCTGTGATACCTAACGGTGTCAGTATGAACTTCAACCAATATATCAATGTAAGACAGACTCTAAACATTCCAGAAAATGCTTTTGTGTTCGCTACTGTGGGATCATTGATTATTCGCAAAGGTGTCGATCTAATCATTCAAGCGTTACAGCACATTTCTCCTGCTGGAAACTTTCATCTTGTGATTATAGGTGAAGGAGAAGAAAGGAAAAATCTAGAAACTCTCGTGTTAAAGCTAAATCTAGCTGACAAGGTTCATTTCGTTGGAGAACAACATAATGTCTCTAATTGGCTTGTGGGAGGAGTCGATGCTTTTGTCAGTGGTGCTAGAGAAGAAGCATTTGGTCTTGTACTTGCTGAAGCCGGCTTAGCGAAATTGCCGGTGATAGCTCCACGAGTCGGTGGCATACCTGAATTCATCAAAAATGATGTCACTGGGCTTTTATACTCACCTAAGAACCCAATCATTGATATGGCGAGTTGTATGCTAGCGCTAATTTCAAATACCTCATTACAGTCTAGGTTAGCTGAAAACCTATACCAACTCGCCTCTACTCATTTAACCATTCAGGCTAACACTCATGCTTTGGAAGCTTTGTACGCCCGTATCACTCATGAACCCAGCAGCCACTGTGTGCCTATCGCTCACGGTTTAAAACCATTATTACGTTGGACGTTCAAGTAGGTAATCTACCGTAAAACACATGCAATGTCAGCAAGCAATTAATACAAATACAAATACAAATACAAATACAAGCTAACAAAGTATTGAGTAAATGAGTACACCGTCAAATATGAGGATAAGGCTATGAACATAAGCAGTCATAAGTTTACATTCAGTAAAACATTGAGCCACACTCCGGTTCATAGCTTAGTGTATGACCCAATTCCGTTTGCTGGAGGCTCAAAAGTAGCGACCGCAGAAATGCTTCAATCTTGTCATCACAGCAAAACTCAATTCACAATTCTTAGTGCTGATTCCGATTCTTGGAGTAAATTATCAGAACATTCGAACTGTCGAATTTTGTCACTGCCAAAATGGAAATTTCTGACAAAAACACAAGGCTTAGGCTATTGGTTTGCACAACTTTGCTTACTCAGTTTCATTCTCGTTACTATGTTAAGAGTAAAACGTATTGATCATGCGGTTGGGGCCTCTGGTCCTGGTATTGATATGGCTATTTACTTGGCTGGTTTTTTCTCTGGGTATTCAATCATTCAATTAGTACATGGTCCTGTCGCTCAATCTCGCTCTATCGGCTACTGCCTGACTAAAGCCTTCAAAGTGTTTTACTTAAAGAGTAGCGAGCAATCTATAGAAAATGCCATTTATCATTATTTCATTTTGACAAATGACCCTATACAGAACCAAATCCTTGCTCGATTTTCAATGGATAAAGAGCAGTTTCAGCCATTCAATAATGGAATTGCTCATTGTAATTGGCCATCTACTTCAAGCTTTCAATCGACCAGAGTTTTATGGGCGGCTTCGTTATTAAAATGGAAAGGTTTAGGTGTACTGTTAGAAGCCATAAACCCGGTACACAATAAACAATCGATCGAAACTGATATCTGCTATATACGCCCGACAAGTACAGAGATTGGAGTGAGTTCTCTTCCCGAAAACTGGGCTAATGTTTCACTTTACCAATCACCATCAAATTTGGATCAAATTCGTTCTCAAGCTGGCATATTTGTCTCTACAAGTATTGAGGAACCTTTTGGGTTATCAATTCTTGAGGCACTGGCTGCGGGGTTAAGTGTTGTCATACCTGAAGACGGGGCTTACTGGGATAAAGTGCTCACTCATGGCATCAATTGTATGAAGTACTCCCCTCGTAGTGCAACGGCATTACGTGACACCTTGAACACGCTTACACACAGCTCGTCCCTAAGAGCTTCACTAGCAATCGAAGCTAAAAAAATCGCTTCTGACTACCACGCTGAATACTGCTATGCCGACATTTGCCAAAACCTTTCAACGCCTAAAGTTAAGACTACTTTAGGGCATCAGCCACAAGGGAAAGCACTATGAGCTTAAGAACAAGTGCTACGAGCTCAACAACAAACGCTATGAGCTTAAAAGAAATCACGATAAGCCAAAAACAAAGTCCTGTGGCAAATATGCTCATTTATGGTTTAGGCTTGGTTTTAAACAAAGGCATATCATTAATTATGCTGCCTCTTATGGCGAGTTATTTACAACCTCAGCAAATCGGTAAACTCGATCTACTCGCTTCCATTGGAGCCGCAAGTGGTATTGTGATCGCCCTAGCAATGCATGAAGTCTTATATCGCTTTGTCGGAACAGAAAAGCAACCAAGCAATCAATTTAAACGAGCGAGTGAATTATACAGTTCAACTTGTATGATTGCTGTTGTAATAAGCCTAGTGCTATTTTCGATCATTAATATAACCCCATTTCCCACTGACTTCCTTGTGTCACAATTCGAGTTAAATTTACTTCTAGTTTGCGCATCATTAGAAGGTGTTCTTGGGTTATCGACCGCGTGGCTTCGGATGCAAGATAAAGCAAAAACATTTTTAATGGTCAGCGTCTTATCCACCACATTACAAGTTGGGCTGATTGTAGTGGTACTGAGTACTCAACCAACAGTGGTCAACATACTTGCTTGTGGTGCAATTGCTTATGGCGTTCAATTTCTGTCATTACACTTCATAAATAGATTTGAATGGCGCCTACCTTCTAAATCTCACTTCAAAAATCATTTAAGCTATGGCGTTCCGTTGATGTTAACCGCGTTTGTCGGGTTTGGGCTTAATGGTTCAGAACGGTTCTTCCTCGCCTATAACACCGATTTGAGTACACTTGGTCTATACGCAGTTGCCATTAAATTTTCCTTCGCCATGTGTATTCTTATGCAGCCATTTGGGATGTGGTGGATGCCCAAACGCTTTCAGTACATCAATGAACATGGCATAAAAAAAACGTGTTTGGTTACTCAGTTGGGTATTTCATACTTAACCGCTTTAACGATTTTTGTCGCCTTCTCTGCGAAAGTGTTTATCTCCTTAGCTTTACCTGAATCCTATGTTATTTCTACCCAATTACTCGTAGGTACGCTTTTAGTCGCTTGGTTTAAAGAGTTAGCTGAACTAGTGAATATAGGCGTTTTATATAATAAAAATACCCAACAACAGTTTAGAGTCAGCTTTGCTTCTACTCTTATTGGGCTTGGTCTAATGTGGGGGTTAGGAAGTGAGCTTGGCATTTGGGGAATAATCATTGCGTTAGGTGCAGCACAAGCATTGAAAGCCGTATTAATCTATTGTCTTAGCCAGCGCCAGCTATTTATGCCATATCAATTAAAGCTTCTCACCGTAAACATCACCAGCCTCTTTATTTTTTTATACATAGCTTTTTATGTTTCAGACCTATGGCTCTGCACAATTCTCGCATTATTAAGTCCAATTTTTTCCTTATTACCTACACTGTTAATAAAGGAAGTGAATCAGTGGGTTACCAATAAAGTTATGTCAAAAAGCGCAGATAATGATGTTCTACAACCAGGTGAATCCAGTCATTGTGGGAGTGATCGATAATGACAACGCAAACTAATCGTCTCACATCTATCATTTCAATTTCACTCCTATGCTTAGCCATTGGCGTGGTTTGGTACCTTGTACCTCACCCACTGGTCGCTATTGTTATTTCGTTTCTGCCTCTCGGTGCTTTGTTTGTCATAAACAAAACATTCTGGTTAGTGATCATGTTTGTCGTTTTTTCATTCTTTCGAATTCACGAAGCGATCCCTGTTTTGTACTCGTTAAAAATCCCGCTATTACTCTCTCTTGGGGCTCTTTCTGCTTTACTTTGGCATGCGTTAATTAGTAAAGAATTAAAAATGTATTGGCACCACTCACTCACTTGGTTAGCCATATTTTGGGGGCTAGTTTTTATAGGGATCATCTTTGCTTCGAATCGCCCTATTGCCATTGAACAATTCAAAGGCATTTATTGGAAAATCATAGTGATGACTCTTGCCATTGTTTGGCTTGTAAATAGTGCTGAAAACTTAGGACGAACTTCACTCATCATTATATTGTCAGGGCTGCTGATAGGTTGTATTGCGCTATTCAATTCAATGAATGGGATTGGGTTAGTGGAAGGGACACGAGTGACTATTGGGCGAGATCTTGGTTCAATGTTAGGCGACCCAAACGATTTAGCCTTGGTACTGATGTTCCCCCTTGCCTTTGCCTTAAGTCATACCACCACTCGAGGAATATCTGTGTTATTACGGATCTTATGCGGTGTTATTTGTCTTGTTTTGCTTGCGGCTATCATAGCAACACAAAGCCGTGGCGGGCTGCTAGGCTCCATGGCAGTGTTTGGATTATTTGCCATTAAATATATACGGTCTAAAACACTACTCCTTACTCTTTCCGTCGTTGGTGCGATAGTGCTTTATTTTGCCGCTGGAATATCCGATAGAGCTTCAGGAGGAGCTGCAGAAGCTGGTGTTGATGCCTCTGCCATGGGTCGCTTATATGCTTGGGAGGCAGCTTTTAAAATGGCGGTAGATAACCCTCTAACAGGTGTTGGACTTAATAATTTTTATTCGAATTACTACTTTTACAGCCCGCATTGGGACGGCTTAAATCACGCGGTACACAGTACATGGTTTGGTGTCTTAGCCGAAACAGGTTTTGTAGGACTGTTAGTTTTCATCATTCTCATTGCTTCTTTAATTCGCACGGCTAGTAAAACACAGCAAACTTTAGCGCAATCACAGCTCACCCACGACGCTAATCTCATTTCTTCTGCCAATGCGGTTTATGCAGGTTTAATTGGAACCATAGTCTCAGGAACTTTCTTAACACAGGGGTTTAATTGGCCAATTTATATCCTTGCAGCGCTCACCGTATGCGTCTCTCATATATGCCAAAATGCTTGTCAGAATGAGAAATCACAAGATTGAAATCATAACCACTTGAAAAGTAAAAATTAAATAACTGGCACATTACGTGAAAGAACTCCTATATAACAAAACTAGGAGTGTCCATTATGACGTCAGTATCTATTCATGAATTCAAACATTGGCTTAAATCTCATCCTAATTCTCAATTTAGAAATGTCTTTTTCATTTTGAAAAGTATTAGAAACATAGAGCTTCCTACCCCTCAATTCGTTAATCAGACACTTTATCAAGGCCACCAGCTTATCACTGGCATTGTAAGTGGAGGTTCTCGTTTTTTGTATTGGACACCAGCATTTAAAGGGCGACTCGCACACTGCGGTAAGCGTCTATATTTGTACGGTGGTCTACCATTTGTTAGCGGTCCATTACAAATTCGCATTGGAGATGACTGCCGTATTTCAGGGCACACGACTTTTTCAGGGTGCACCATGAGTGAAGCACCTCTACTTTCAGTGGGAAACAATGTGGACATTGGCTGGCAATCGACCATTGCAGTTGGTAATAAAGTCACCATTGAAGACAATGTTCGCATCGCAAGTGGTGCTTTTATCTTCGGGTACTCAGGTCACCCACTAGATGCAAAACGCAGAGCGTTAGGAGAAGGTGATGATGCTAATCAAATTGGTGAAATCATTCTTCGTAAAGATGTATGGATAGGCACAAATGTCACCATTAAAGGGGGCGTAACAATCGGTGAAGGTACCGTTGTAGCAGCAGGTAGCGTTGTAACAAAAACGATCCCACCATATTCGATTGCCGCAGGGAACCCAGCCCGGGTTATAGGAAGCATCCCTGCATCTCAACCTTTAACTACTTTGAATGATGAGATACTAGGAGGTTACGATGCGTGATTTAATCGTATTTGGTGAAGATTTCGGAGGTTTACCATCTTCCACTCAACATTTAGTTCGTCACCTATCGAAAACTCATAAAGTGCTGTGGGTTAATTCAATCGGCTTAAGACAGCCGAAGCTATGTGCTAAAGATATCAAACGTGCGTTAAACAAACTGTTTGGTCGTAATAATGCACACGCACAAAACATGTCAAATGCGACAGACGCCCCCAACATTACCGTGGTTAATTTGCGTACTATACCGGCTCCAAAATCACAGCTAACTAGACAAGTCGCTAAACACCTTATGCTCAGCCAACTAAAGCCTGTGATGAAACAGATTGGAATCACCGATCCGATACTCTGGACGTCACTGCCTACGGCTGTTGACCTATGTGGACACCTTGGGGAGTCATCTGTTGTGTACTACTGTGGAGATGACTTTGATGCTCTTGCTGGGGTCGACCATGACACGGTGAAAACTCATGAACATGATTTAATTGATAAAGCTGATTTGATTTTTTCTGCCAGTAATAAGCTAATGACTAAATTCCCAGCCTGCAAAGCACAACTTTTGCCCCACGGTGTAGATTTAGAGCTATTCAGTACCCCGGCGCCAAGAGCGTTAGATCTCCCAACGGGACACAGACCAATTGCAGGCTTTTACGGCAGTTTGTCCAAATGGCTTGATTATGAACTATTGGATACGGTAGCTAAAAACCTGCCTGAGTGGGACTTTGTATTCATCGGCCCTAATGAACTCCCTACATTACAGTTACCAAGCTATAACAATGTTTACTATCTGGGTCCGAAGGCACATTCCGAACTTCCGCGATACTCACAACACTGGGATGTAAGCTTACTTCCATTTGTTGATAATGAGCAGATACGAGCTTGTAGCCCTTTGAAGCTAATGGAATATTTAGCGGCTCAAACACCTATTATTTCAACACCGTTTCCTGCGTTGAATACCTATCAAGGTTACGTTTCAACCGTTAATAATGCTGAGGAAATGGTACATACTCTACAGAAGAAAAGAGACTTAAAATTAATCCCTAGTGATGTTGTTCAACAAGAAAGTTGGCAACAACGAGGTAAATTTGTCAATTGGATGTTGGAGTTATTATGAGTAATCTAAAACTTCGTTTATTAATCATTCTTGGTGCTATTTGGCGTCAGCGTTACGTAATTCTTATTCCTATTATGATCTTACCTTTTGTAGGGTTTGGAGTGAGTAAGATGGCCCCACCTAAATACGATGCTCATACCAGCATGCTGATCCAAGAAACTGCAAAGATGAATCCTTTCTTGGAAGACATTGCAGTCTCGACCATGCTAAAAGACCGGATTAATGCGCTAAGAACACTACTACATAGCCGACATGTGCTTTATTCCGTCGCGACTGAGCTTGAGCTTATTTCTTCAGATATGTCAGCAAGAGAACAGCAAGAAATCATCAGTGACCTTTCAAACCGATTATCCGTAACGCAGCTAGGTAAAGACTTTTTAAAAATTAGCCTAACTTCGAACACTTCAGAAGGTATGAAAGACACACTGCAATCCGTCAGTGAGCGTTTCATTGAACAACTACTCGCGCCGGAACGTTCATCCATACAAGACTCAAGTGACTTTTTGAGCATACATATAGAGAAAAGGCAGGTAGAACTGCAAGCCGCTGAAGAAGCACTTGCTAACTACAAAAATAACAACGCTCAATCCACACCTGAGATTCAAAGCCAAAGTTTAAACCGCTTAGCATCTCTGAAACAAAATTTAGCAGAGAAACAAGCAGAACTCGCGGGTGTTGAAAAAAGCCTAGGTACAATAGATCAGCAGCTATCTAAAACTAACCCTGTAATAGGCAAACTTGAAGATCAAATCATAGACATCCGAAGCGATCTAACGTTACTTCAAGCTAAATACACAAACCAACACAGCGCAGTACAAGCCAAAGTGTTAGAACTGGAAAGACTGGAAAACGAGAGAACTGCGATTCTCAAAATGAAACAGCCAACGCTGAATAGTGATCAGCTTTGGGATATTGCCAGCAGTAATACACTCACAAAATTAAGCGATACACAGCCCCTTTTAGTTACACAACTTCACAGCCTGCAATTAGTTCGCGCGAGATATGAATCGTTAAAAGAAGAAACGAAAAGCCTGAAAAAAATGATTTTCGAATTAGAGAATAAAGCCAATAACTTTGGGGAAAATGCGAAGGTCATGTACCGACTTCAGAGAGATGTTCAGATTAAACGTCAACTTTATGATGAATTAATGGAACGATACGAAATGGCCCAATTAACAGGATCACTCGGTCTTTTTGAACAAAACAAGCGAGTAAAAATTATAGACTTACCTTTTACACCTAGTATTCGCTCCAACTTACCTAGTGTGTTATTCGTTATTGCAGGGCTATTGGCTGGCTTAGGCTTTGGCGCAGGTCTAGCGATTATATTCGAACTATTCGACTCATCAATTAAACGTAAAAGTGAGATAGAGGATATTTTAAATGCGCCAGTGCTCACTGTTATACCAAAAATGAATTAACCAAACCTTCTGCTTCCTATTTACACCCTCTTACTATGCGTCAGTTTACAGCTGGCGCTTTTTATTGCTCCACTCTTGAAACTCACAGTTGCGAAAAGAACACAGGTTGATTCCATTTTGATTCTTAAATTAAAACGAAAATGACAAAACAAGAAATTTAAACATAAACAATTGATATTTAACAATAAAATAACTGGCACGGTCCATGCTTAACCTTAATAAAGAGTACAAAAATAAAATCTAATTATTGATACTTAAAGGGACTTAGCTTATGAAAACACAGCCTAAAGGAAAGAAGATCATACACGTAGTTCAACACCTGGCACCAGGTGGTTTGGAAACGTTAACACTCGATTTACTTCAGTTTGCAAAGAAAGAAGACCAAGTTCTTATTGTCAGCCTTGAAGGCACTCGCGAACAAGCACTGAAGAATTGGACAAAGCTAGAGCCTTTCCAATCACAGCTTGTATTTTTAGATAAAGCACCAGGAGTCCAGCTTAACCTCATTCTTACTCTTATGAAGGCCTTTCAGGGTGTAAAACCCGATGTTGTCCATACTCACCACATTGGTCCTCTTTTGTACGCTGGATATGCTGCAAAAATCACAGGGGTTCCTGCTCGCATTCATACAGAACATGATGCATGGCATTTGAATAATACTAAGCGTCGTAGAATTCAAGATATGGCACTTAAAGCTGCGCAACCGACCCTAGTTGCTGATGCAACTTGTGTTTACAACCAACTGAAATCGACTTTCTCTTATGCAAACATCACTACCATCAAAAATGGTATTGATTGCCAAAAATTTAAGCCTAGTTCAAAAGAAGCCGCTCGAGATGTCTTTTCACTCCCACACGACAAAACCATCATTGGCTGTGCTGGTCGTCTCGAGACTGTTAAAGGGCAGGATCAATTAATCAAAGCGTTAACTCTTATTCCAACCAATGCTGTTGCTGTTTTTGCAGGGCAAGGTTCGCAAAAAGAGGAATTAGAACAGCTAGCCAAAACACTGCAAGTTTCTGAACGAGTCATCTTTCTAGACTTAGTGGATGATATGGTGAACTTCTACCGCTCATTAGATGTATTTTGTCTGCCATCACGCCATGAAGGGCTACCTTTATCAACGCTCGAAGCTCAAGCTTGCAATATTCCTACTGTCGCGATGAACGTTGGAGCGGTAAATGAAACACTTTGTCCTAAGACTGGTCATCTCGTTAAAAGAAACCATATCCCTCACTTGTCACATGCTTTGTTACAGGCAATAGCTGATAACAAAAATAACAATGACCTTTCCCAAGGACCAAGACAGTTCATTTTAAAGAACTTCGACGTTCGTAACATGGTTGAGTCATACAATGACATAGCAAATGGAGCTTACGCATGATTGATATTCTATTAGTGGTGACGTGCATTTTTTCTGGTGTGTTCATTATTTATCATCACCTCGGCTACCCTTTATTGCTGCGTTGGTATTCAAAAAAACACCCAAGCGACGGCGTAAAGGAAAGCACAAGAAGCTACAAGAAAATGAGAAGTGATAGAGTTCTACCAAGTATCACTATCCTAGTACCGGCTTATAATGAAGAGCAGTGGATAGCAGAGAAAATAAGAAATCTCGCTTCATTAGATTATCCAAACGAAAAACTGAGAGTCATTATTGCCTGTGATGGCTGTACAGATAACACAGTACAAATGGCTGAAATGACAATCCAAGAAGCTATTTGCTGTGATGTCCATTTTGAAATTCATAACCACAGTAAAAATCGTGGAAAAGTTGCTCTTGTTAATGAAGAAATTTGCCAGATAGACAGCGATATCACAGCACTTAGCGATGTATCAGCTTTGATCTCGCTGGATTCTTTATTAATTGCCAGTGCCCACTTTTCAAATAACCGTGTAGGCGTGGTAAACGCAACTTACCGTATGTATCCAACAGGAAACCAAGGTGAGAGTACTTACTGGGCTTACCAAACCGCAGTCAAAGAACAAGAAGCATCGCTGGGTTCAAGCTTAGGAGCACATGGCGCATTCTATTTGTTTAGAACAGAATTGTTCGACCAATTGCCAACCAACACCATCAATGATGATTTCATTCTGCCAATGCAGATAGTAATAAAGGGTTATCTAGCCGACTACGAGCCTAAGATGATTGCGCTAGAACTGGAAGAAACCAACAGAAGTAATGACTTCAAAAGAAGGCTAAGAATCTCAGCTGGTAACATGCAACAAGTTATTGAGTTATTTGGTTTATTCAATCCAAAGTTTGGAGGTACGGCTTTCGCTTTCTTTTCAGGGAAAGGGTTAAGATTATTGACTCCTTACTTAATGATCATCTGCTTCGTCACCTCGACATTATTAAGTCACCACCTTGTATTCGATATTCTGTTCTACCTACAAATAATGATTTATAGCATAGGAATTATTGGTTACTTACTTCCACAGCACTTAAGTGCCAAGCCAATTTCACTGATTTCTTATTTAGTGGTTGGGCACTATGCAAACTTTGTTGGCGGGCTTCGTTACCTGCTGGGCTTTGAAAATTCACCTTGGGCACGCGTCAGTCGTTAAGGACTTATTATGATGAACACTAATCTTTACCTAAACAAAAATAGCCTGTACCAGAATAAAATTTCGCACGCTAAACGTACTTTTGACTTTCTGGGAGCCCTAGTCGCACTTGTGATTTTTCTACCTCTCTTCCCTATTATTGCATTTGCGATTGCAGTTTCTTCAAAAGGTCCTGTCTTTTATCGCCAGCTAAGAGTAGGAAAATCGACGCCCGATAAAATGGCGTTATTTGAAATAATGAAGTTTCGTAGCATGTACCAAGATGCTGAAACACGTTCAGGTGCTGTGTGGGCCAGTAAAAATGACCCAAGAATCACCCCCATTGGCAACTTCCTAAGAAAAACAAGACTCGATGAGTTACCACAACTGTTTAACGTACTAAAAGGAGAGATGTCACTTATTGGTCCAAGACCCGAACGCCCTACTTTCTACAATAAATTAGAGACTGAAATTCCATACTTTGCAGATAGAACTTATGGCGTACTTCCAGGTATTACCGGCTTAGCTCAAGTAAACCAAGGCTATGACACCTGTATTGAGGATGTAAGACGCAAAGTAGGTTTTGACCACAGCTATGCGCTCAGCCTATGCTCTGTTAAATCGTGGATAAAAACGGACTTAAGCATTATCACTAAAACAATTGTTGTTATGGTTGATGGTCGAGGCCGCTAAAATAAGATAGGATTTGCCTTTCTCGCAAGTTACGAAAGTTCCTAAAAACTATGAAAATTGAAGACTTAAAACTGTTTACGACTGTCGTTGAGCTAGGCAATTTCACTGCAGCAGCAAACGCACTGGATTTACCAAGAGCCAACGTCAGCCGTCGCATTAATGATTTGGAAAAAGCTCTCAGTATTCAATTGTTTTTTAGAACGACTCGCAGCCTGTCGTTAACTAAATCAGGCGAGCTTTATTATCACGAGTTAACCAAAGCGCTTACCGCTTTAGAAAAAGCCAATCGAGTTGCTTCTAATCTATTAGAAATCCCCCACGGGCGAGTGAAAATTGGTCTATTGCCAGAAACAGGTGACATTATTCAAGCCTCACTGTTTAAGTTCCAAGATCTATATCCAGAGATAGAACTCGATATTAGGAGTATAAACAACGGATTCCTTGATATGTATCGACAAGGGCTGGATTTGGCGATGCATGGCGGTCGTTTACACGATACAAACGTAGTCGCTCGTAAAGTGATGGACCTTCAGCGTATATTCGTTGCTAGTCCAACTTACCTCGAACAGTTCGGATCACCTGCCAATCTAAATGAGCTCGTCAGCCATAAATTTATCTGTTTTCGCTGGCCTAGTGGAGACATTGATAAGCAATGGGAAATACTTGATCAAGTCATCAAAGTGGAGCCTAAAGTCGTTAGTGATAGTATCGGTTTTGTAAAAGGTGCAACCTGCCGTCATCGTGGTATTTCACTATTACCTGAGCTTCTCGTTCGACAAGAACTCAAAGATGGAACCTTAATTAATCTATTTCCTCAAAAAGAAGTCAAAACTGAAGAAGCATGGTTGCTGTATCCACAGCGAAAAGCTCTAAGTCATGCCAGCCAACTTTTGATCGACTTTTTATTACAAGAACTTCCAAAAATATAATCATTGTCTCACTTATCGAGACAGTGTTATTCAACTAGGCCTGATTATCTTATAGCGCTGTAACGATAGAATTGCTCCACTTATTTATAGGAGCAATCTATGACTATCCCTCATCAATATACTGTATTAGCAGCCACTCTATTTTCTCTTGTTGGCTGCAATAATTCGCTAGAACCACAAACCGCAGCTGATCAAACCTCAACGGAAAAACTAAACCGTCTTGTTCATGTTGTTGAACTTAAAGACAGCGCTCATTTATCTACCAAAATTTTTACCGGTAAATTGCAATCAGCAGAAACCGCAGGGGTTGCTTTTCGAGTGCCGGGGACAATTCAAAATATTCTCGTTAAAACAGGCGAAACGGTTAAAAAAGGTCAACCTATTGCGCAGTTAGACCCACACGACTACCACGTTGCTTTAGAAGAGCTCCAAGCCCGTGCTTTAGAAGCAAAATCAGCGCATAAGCTCGCAAAAGCGGAACTCGCAAGAGTAAAACAAGCCATTGCTGATGATGCGATTGCTAGTGTCAACTTAGACCGAGCAATCAGCGGCTATGAAAGAAGTGAATCTGCCGTAAAAGTGGTTGGGCAGAACATACGTCGAGCAAAAGATATGATTCGATACACTCGTCTTTTAGCACCTTTTGATGGTGTCATTGCCGCTTCAAACTTTGATCAATTTGAACAAGTGCTACCGGGCATCGCGGTCTTTACCATTCATAAGCCAGATGAGCTAGAAGTGAAGATTGATGTGCCTGAAAACCTCATCCACCAATTTAAATCAGGTCAAAGTGCCAACATTAGCTGGTACCAATCCGATACACCGCTTATTGGGTACGCAGAAGAGATTTCGTCACTCCCACACCCAATCAAACAGACCTACTCCGTCACTTATCGACTGAACATCCAAAATGACCAAGGTATAGGCATATCCGAACATGGTTTATTACCAGGCAAAGCCGTAACACTTTCAACTCAACTCGGTGAAGCAAACTCTAACCATTGTTTACCTTACTCTTCACTTGTTTCTAAGGAAGGTATTGACAAAGTTTACGTCGTTAAGGATGCACATGCTTCTGGTGTCACAGTCAATGTTTCTTCATTCAGTGACCAATCTGTATGTGTTCAAGGTGATTTGAACCTGGGAGATCATGTTGTCATAAGTGGTGCTGCTTACCTTTACGAAGGGCAAGAGCTTAATTCTATTCAAGTCAAAGACATATAGGTGAATGATGATTAATTTAGCTGATTTTGCGATTAAACAACGAACCTTTGTTCTCTTCTTTACAGTTTTAAGTGTAATTGCTGGACTGTATTCCTACTTTGATTTAGGGAAATTAGAAGATCCTAGCTTCACCATTAAAACCGCGGTAGTCGTTACGATTTACCCAGGAGCTTCTGCTGAAGAAGTAGAACAACAGGTGACCGATACCGTTGAAACCAAATTACAAGAAATCGGGACATTAAACCGTTTGAGATCGCTTTCTCGACCGGGAATGTCGATGGTTTTTGTTGACCTAAAAGAGTCTTTAAACTCTCAAGAGCTGCCACAGGAATGGGATCTATTGAGACGTAAGGTATCAGACATGAAAATGCTGCTCCCTTCCAGTGCTCAAATTAGTATTGTTCAAGATGAGTTTTCAGAAGTCTATGGCATGTTATTTTCTATCCATAGTGAAGATGCTTCTCCTGTGTCACTTCGTCTATATGCTGAAGAATTACAACGCCGAATTAAAACCGTGGATGGCATAAAGAAAGTCGAACTACATGGCGTTCAGCCACGCGTGGTACATATTGACATTCCTGATGAAAGATTGGCTCAGTATGGTTTATCTATCGCGCAAGTATGGAGCCAGCTAAATACTCAAAATACCACATTCGAAGCTGGAAAATATGCCGTTGGGCAAGAACGTATCCGTATTCAACAATCCAGTGAATTTCGTTCCCTAGATGACATAAGAAACCTTGTCCTTAAAGGTGGAGTCAGTGAAATTGGTACAGGTCTAATTCGACTAGGTGATATAGCTGAAGTCTCGATGGGTTATCAAGAACCCGCAATGACAGAAAACCGCTACAATGGCTCACCCGCTGTTACATTAGCTATGAGCCCTGTTTCTGGTATTAATGTCGTATCACTGGGAGATCAGATAGATGAAATCGTCACTCAATATCAGTCTGAACTGCCTCTTGGTGTTGAGATTGCAACGGTTGCTAATCAACCTGAAGAAGTTCAAAAATCGATTGATAATTTCGTAAGTAACCTACTTGAAAGTGTCGCGATTGTATTCATTGTTTTATCAATTTTTATGGGGCTGAAAAGCGCCACAATTGTTGGTACTAGCCTATTACTAA
This sequence comes from Vibrio kagoshimensis, assembly GCF_050337535.1. Lineage (NCBI taxonomy): Bacteria > Pseudomonadati > Pseudomonadota > Gammaproteobacteria > Vibrionales > Vibrionaceae > Vibrio > Vibrio kagoshimensis. The sequence goes on along the minus strand of NZ_JAKJSZ010000023.1, from coordinate 49,275 downwards.
CCATACTCCTTACTTTGATTTACATGAATCTATCGGGTATCGACTTACATCGCGTTTCGCTGGGTACCTTCATCCTTGCGCTCGGTATGTTGGTGGATAACGCGATTGTGATCACCGATATGATGATAAGTAAAATCAATAAAGGGGTTGATCGTACCAAGGCAGCCATTGACTCAGTTAAAGAAACAGCAACCCCACTCTTTGGTGCAACCGTCATTGCTATCATGGGGGCTAGCCCAGTTATTTTTTCTCAAACTGATGCCGCTGAATTTGCCAGTTCTGTCTTCCTGATTATTGCCTCTTCGCTGTTGCTATCATGGTTTGTGGCAATGACCTTTACGGCATTAATGTGTTGGATGTTCATCAAGCCATCTAAAGAAAAAAAACAAGAGAAAAACAGCATCTACAAACGCAGTGTAAGCTGGACAGTCGACAATCCTTTAAAGGCATTGTCAGCACTTATCCCATTGATTCTATTCACTGCATTTGCGGTTCCACATATTGCGATTAACTTTATACCTCAAGCTGACAGACCGATTTTGTTCCTTGATTACTGGCTACCTAATGGTGCCAAAATAGAGCAAACCTCAGATGATATGAAGCGCATAGAGGGATGGCTATTAGAGCAACCTGAAGTCGAAAGTATTTCAACGTATGTTGGCGCAGGAGCACCTAGGTTCTCGGTAACGATTGAACCAGAACCATTTGACCCTGCTTACGGTCAGATTCTTATTAATGCTACCGACTATCCGTCACTCAGCCCACTTATCGCTCGCTCTGATGAATGGCTTGCTAAAGAGTTTCCGAATGCAAACCCAAGGTTCAGAAGCCTGAAGCTAGCAACTGCTGATAAGTTCAGTGTTGAAGCTCGATTCTCAGGACCTGATGAAAAAGTTCTACATGACTTAGCTGAACAAGCAAAAACTATTTTCTCAGCTCATCCAGATGCTAAATATGTCCGTGATGATTGGCGCCAGAAGAGTAAAGTTTTAGTTCCAGTCATTAACCAAGATAAGATGCGCCACGCAGGTGTAAACCGTGCTGATATTGCCTTTGCAATGAAACGAGCATCTGAAGGTATGCCTCTAGGTCGAATGAATCTGAATGACGAGCTGATCACTATTCAACTTCGCGGCACTGCACAGTCAATAGAGTCTCTTGAAACGCTGCCTGTTCGTTCAATATTAGGAATGCACAGTGTACCCCTTGGTCAAGTTGTGGATGGTTTCGAGCTTGTTACTGAAGAAAGCATGATTTGGCGTAGAGATCGCGTAAAAACGATCACTGCTCAAGCAGGTGTGGGTAGATATACCACTCCAGCCGCAGTAAGAAACTCAGTTAAGCCTCTAATAGAAGCGATTGAATTACCTGAAGGTTATTCCCTTGAGTGGGGCGGCGAGTATTACGACGAGCATAAAGCCGTCAGTGATATTTTGAAGCAACTGCCTAAAGCAATGCTACTCATGGTCATCATCTTGGTTGCTATGTTTAACGGCTTTAAGCAGCCTGTCATTATTTTCACTACTCTTCCACTGGCAGCTACTGGCGCAACATTCAGCCTATTGCTACTGGATAAACCATTTGGCTTTATGGCGTTAATTGGCGCAGTAACCTTAACGGGCATGATCATCAAAAATGGCATTGTTCTAATGGATCAGATTGAACTTGAGCGTAGCTATGGAAAGTCACTTTCAGAAGCCATTAAGGAAGCAACGGTAAACCGAACAATGGCAATTTCAATGGGCGCACTCACCACTGCGCTTGGAATGATTCCGCTTTTAACCGACCTACTATTCGACCAGATGGCTGCAACGATCATTGGCGGATTAGCAGCTGCGACAGTTCTGTCCCTGTTTGTTATGCCAGCCTTGTATCAATTGTTCTACAAAGCAGAAGATAAAAAGGCAAATAATCAAGGTACAAAGAACAACAACGCTAAAGATCTTGATTCCAAAAGCTTAGAAACAAGCCTTAAAACAAACCAACAAGCAGCCCAATAAGGAGTTCAAAAATGAAAATGCTATCTAAGCCAACATTTAAAATCGCCCCTATCATGCTCGCTTTGCTATTAACAGGCTGTGCGGTAGGACCAGATTACCAAGCTCCTGAAACCACAATGGCTGAAACGTATTTATACAGTCCGTCAAATGAAAATACGGCAGCTCAAAACATTGAGAATAATCAATGGTGGACTCAATTTAATGATCCGGTATTGAACCAATTAGTGCTAGATGTTCAGCAAGACAACATACCCATAAAATTAGCCGCAGAAAGAATCAATATGGCTAATTCATATAAAAGCGTTGTTGAGTCTTTCAAAGTTCCAACCGTCAGTCTTGGTGGTGGTTACTATAACTACCAACTGAGTGAAAATGACTCTCTACTTGGTCCTGTATTTGGTGCATCCGATCAAGTTGAATCAGCGACAGGAATGTCTTTAATGGAGGCTCAACATGACGGCGGTTTTCTTGGGGCAAGTATTGCTTGGGAAATGGATCTGTTTGGAAGAGTTGATAAACGAGTCAACTCCGCCACTATCCGTGTAGAGCAGGCTGAAATATTTCAGTCAGGGCTCACGACTTTGATAACTGCGGATCTTATCCATAACTATCTTCAATACCGAGGAGCACATGAACGTAAAGCACTGGCTTTATTAAATATTGAAGACCAAAAGAAGACCTTAGATCTGGTTTCTAAAGTAGTAAGAAGTGGTTACGGCTCAGAACTCGACTTAGCGCAGGCAAAAGCGATGTTAGCCGCAACTGAATCCGTGGTACCTCAACTCGAGATTGCAGAACAAGTACACAAGCAAAGAATGGCAGTATTACTCGGTGAATCACTTGGTAACATCAATGCTCGTCTAGAGAGTGATTACCAATTACCAACGCTCACAGATGTCATTCCAACAGGGTTACCTTCTGAGTTATTAACTCGCCGACCAGATATCAAAATGGCTGAGCGAGAAATGGCTGCAATTAATGAAGACTTAGGGGCGAGTATTGCTAACCGCTACCCTAAATTTTTCTTAACGGGTACACCGGGTGTAAGTGCAGGCAGTTTTGATGATCTTTTCAGCAGCGATTCATTTGGTTGGGCTGCTGCTGCGGGTATTCAGTGGAATGTGTTCGATGGTGGTCGCGGTGAAGCAATGGTTGAGCTCAATGAAGCGAGGTTTAAAGTTGCAGCACTGAGTTACCAGCATACGGTAGACAGTGCGTTTCTAGAAGTCGACTCAACCTTATTTGCTTATGGTCGTAGCCAAGAAAATCAAAAACGTGTTGATGAAGCGACTCGTGCAGTCGATAACGCAGTTGAAAAAGCAAAGGCCTTGTACAAAGCTGGCTTAGCGGATCACCTAGCGGTTCTTGATGCGCAAAGGCAGCAAAGAATGATGCAAGACAGACAGGTAGCAGCCAAGCTTCAGACTGCTCAAACGACAGTCGCGGTTTACAAAGCATTAGGCGGGGATTGGAAGGTTCCCGTTCAAGAACAAGATCCAAAAGTCGAAGGATCAGCAGAAACGAAAGCCGCTTCAGATGTGGCTAATACAAAAAACACTGATAATACAAAATCTAATTCATAGAGCGAATTAGTAGTACAAAGACAGAAACAAAAACGCCGTCACTTCAAGCACCAATATTCAGGAAAGCTCCTTATTTGGTATGTATAGAAGTAACGGCGTTTTTATTTATACTTACGAATTAGTTCAGACTTACAAATTAGATTTACGGAAAAACGAACTGACTTGGCGATTAAACCATTTCAAAAGCTAAAGCTTTCTTTTCTACTTGACGGAAAATCAGCGTCAACACTCCATTTACAGCTAAGTAAAAAGCACCGGCTACACCAAATACAGCTAAGGTATCGTAAGTTTGGCCATTAATACGCTGCGCGTACCCCATTAAATCCATAATGGTAATCGTGCTTGCCAAAGAAGTCCCTTTGAAAACTAAAATTACTTCATTGGAATAAGCAGGAACAGCACGACGCAATGCATAAGGCAATAACACTTTTAGAGTCGCTACTTTATCCATTCCTAATGCTCGGCATCCTTCCCACTGACCAGCAGGAATTGCGTTAAATGCGCCTCTAAACAGTAAGGTACTGTATGCCGCCGTATTCAGAGCTAACGCTAACATGGCACAGAACCAAGGTTGGCTTAACCAAGCCCATAAAAAGCTTTCACGAATCCAATCAAATTGACCCGGTCCGTAATACACCAAAAAGATCTGCACTAGTAACGGAGTGCCCGTAAATAGAGTAATCAAACCGCGAGTAAACCAATGAATAACCGGTAAACGTAAAATCAGCGTTACCGTCATAAGCAATGACAAGATACAACCAACTAATAACGAAGCACCTGTTAGCTGAAGGCTTGTCACCAAACCTTCAAGCATCTGGCTCAAGTGTTGTTCATTCATGCCAAAGCCCCTTTACCTGAACTATGCCCTTGGATCGAGAATTTACTATCAATGACCTTTACCGCCCTTTGAGTGATCAGAGTAATTATCAAGTAAATAGCCGCAGCCGTTGCATACCAAGTAAATGCTTCATGAGTAGCTGCAGATGTAAGCTGTGCTTGCTTAAGTAAATCGGTCACGCCAATCAGTGAAACCAGCGCTGTATCTTTAAGTAGAACCAGCCATTGGTTGGTTAAGCCAGGTAAAGCATGTCTCACTGCTTGTGGCAGAACAACTCTAAAAAAAGAACGAGCTTGGGAAATACCTAAAGCACTCGCGGCTTCTCTTTGACCTTTGCTAACGGCTTTAAGTGCGCCGCGAATCGTTTGAGATGCATAAGAAGCAAAGATTAAAGACAGCGCCACTACACCAGAAAGAAACGGGCTAACTTCAATAAAATCTCCCGTCATCATAAAAAGCACTTGAGTTGAACCGAAGTAAATAAAGAGCACAACTAAGATTTCAGGCAGTCCACGCACTATCGTTACGAAAGCAGTCGTTGGCCATTTTATTGCAATTCGACGAGACATCTCGCCCCCAGCAAATAAAACCGCTAGAACTAAACCAACTAATAAGCTAGTGAAGGCAAGCTGAATAGTCATCCAACTTGCTTCTACGAGCCCTAAAGAGTAACCCGTTAATGCCATATTACTTACCGAAGTACTTGTTAAAGATTTCTTCGTACGCACCATTCGCTTTCACAGCTTTAAGTGCTGCGTTTAGCTGAGCTACTAACTCTGGATTACTTTTGTTCACAGCAATACCAAAGCCATTACCAAAATAATCTTGGTTAGTTACTTGCTCGCCAACATACGTTAGGTTGTCTTGCTTCTTAAACCATTCTGCAACCACGGCTGTATCACCAAACACTGAGTCAATACGACCATTTTTCATATCGATGAATGCATCTTGATAGCTAGAATAAGGCACGGCTGTTACGCCAGACATTTGCTCAAGCAGGTAACTTTGGTGAGTTGAACCATTTTGAACACCTACACGCTTGCCTGATAAAGCCGCTTGATCCACCACTTTTCCTTCAATTGAAATGAAAGCGGCTGAATTGTCGTAATACGCATCTGAGAAGTTAACTTGCTGTAAACGAGCTTCAGTAATATCCATTGCCGAGATAGCCGCATCATAACGTTTGAATTTAAGAGCAGGAATTAGGCTATCGAATGCTTGGTTATGGAATGTACATTTTGCTTTCATCTCTTCACAAAGCGCATTGGCTAAGTCAACGTCAAAACCTTGGATTTGGTTATTTTCGTCCATGTATTCGAACGGAGCATAAGTCGCTTCCATTGCGAATTTAATTTCGTCTTGAGCGGCTGCATTAGCTGAAACAAGGCCAATTAGTGAAGCTAGTAAAATCTTTTTCATGGTGTGACTCCGAATGATCTGTAAATAGTTGGCTAGACGCCATTCTTATAGTTTGATTGGTTTAACTAAATCTCATGCGTAAATAGATCTAATGCGTTAAATATTCGGCAAACTCTGGGGTTTGCGGATTAATAAAGGAATCGCTCGTTCCGTGTTCAACGATGTAACCTTTTTCAAGGTACAAAACATGGCTAGCAATTTTTTTGGCGAAATCGACTTCGTGCGTTACAACGACTTGAGTGATACCTGTACCACTTAAATCTTTAATTATTTTAACGACTTGATTGGTAATTTCCGGGTCAAGTGCTGCAGTTGGTTCATCAAAAAGCAACACGTCTGGCTTCATCATTAATGCTCGAGCAATAGCGACACGTTGCTGCTGACCACCAGAAAGTTGTAATGGCCATGCGTTCGCTTTATCTGAAAGTTGGAGCGTAGTCAGGATTTTTTCAGCTTGAGCTAAAGCTTCTTCTTTATCTAAGCCTGCGACCTTAGTTGGGGCTTCAATCAGATTTTCCATTACAGTCATGTGCGGCCATAAGTTGTATTGCTGAAAAACCATTCCAACTTTACGACGTAATTTAAGCCCCTGCTTTTCTGGCACTTCCGCTGAAAAGTCAAAGCTTTGATTCGCAATGTGTAAATTGCCGTTGTCTGCAGTTTCTAACAGGTTCAATACACGTAATAGCGAGCTTTTACCTGCGCCACTTGGGCCGAGTAGCACTAAGGTTTCACCGCTTTCGCAATTGAAGCTAATGTCGTGAAGAACTTGTGTTTCACCGTACGATTTATTGATGCTTTTTACTTGAATACTCATGCCGGATTACTGCATTAATTGTCATTTGTCAGTTATTCTATTCATATTGATGTTTTATGCAAGAAAAATGTATAAAAAACTATTTTGTTGAATTTTTGTAACAAAATGGAAGGGTATTTTAGATTCTATGACTGGTCTGATCTGAGCAAGTTCTAAACCACTGAAATTACTAGATTGAATAAAATAGCAATCGCTTGCTCGCCATTTTATAAATCAGCACCTCTTTCAATCCATTCGTTAAAACACTCTGACAAACCCCAAGACCTTTGCATAAATAAACAGACAAGGCTTAGTGTGTATAAACGTGAAGTAGAATAATTTAGGCAGAATGCCGCAGGATACTCAGAGGTAGAGTCAAAAAGATGTTTTAATAGCTCCTTGTTTCAAATGAAAAATGACCCAAGGCTCAATTATGCAAGACAATGTTGCTTCTGAATCAACAGGTATTAGCCAAGAACATAAACCCGAGAAAAAAAGCTTAGGAATACTGTTTGAATTAATTAAATTCATACAACCTTATAAAGGTCGAGTGGCAGCAGCGTTAGTCGCGTTAATCTTTACCGCAAGTTTAACGCTCTCCGTTGGTCACGGTATTCGCATTCTGATCGACCAAGGTTTTACTGAACAATCATTAGAAGACTTAGGCAGCGCGATTCAATTTATTTTGCTCGTGACCGTTCTCATATCAATAGGCACTTTCTTTCGATTCTATCTAGTTTCCTCAGTTGGTGAACGAGTCAGCGCCGACATTAGGCTGGCAGTGTTTAATCATGTGATCACTCTTCATCCTAGCTATTTTGAAACAAATGGCAGCGGCGATATTATGTCTCGGATCACAACCGACACGACCTTACTACAAAGCATTATTGGTTCTTCATTTTCAATGGCAATGCGCAGTGCTTTAATGTGTATTGGCGCCATCATCATGTTGTTTGCCACCAATATTAAGCTGACTCTCATCGTGTTAGCTTCTGTGCCTTTCATTCTGATCCCAATATTGGTTTATGGGCGAAGAGTTCGAACCCTTTCCAGAAAAAGCCAAGATTCAATGGCAGATGTTGGCTCTTATGCTGGCGAAGCGATTGAACACATCAAAACGGTGCAAAGCTATAGTAATGAAGAGCAGGAAAAAGCGTCTTTCTCGGCTGAAGTAGAAAAAGCCTATGAAATTGGGCGTCAACGCGTAAAACAACGCGCTATCTTGATTTCAGGTGTCATCATCATCGTGTTTAGTGCTATTTCAGGCATGCTATGGGTCGGCGGAAGTGATGTCATTAACGGCACTATGTCTGGTGGTGATCTGGGGGCATTCGTCTTTTACGCAATTATGGTAGCTTCTTCTTTAGGTACTATTTCCGAAGTTTTAGGTGAGCTACAACGCGCTGCTGGGGCAACAGAAAGGCTCATTGAGATACTTCACGTTGAAAGCCATATTATTGCTCCGGTCCAAAACCCGATATCGCTAGGATCTGACTTGACCCAAGCTACTTCAACAAAAGTTGGTTCAATCAAAACTGATTCAAACCAAGAAAATTCAACTGAAACTAATCAACTAACAGCAGAAGTTGCCTTTGAAGATGTCACATTTCACTACCCTTCGCGTCCTGATCAAGCCGCTACAGAGCATCTCGCTTTAAAAGCAGAAGAAGGAAAAGTGCTAGCATTAGTTGGACCATCAGGAGCCGGTAAGACAACCTTGTTTGAATTACTGCAACGCTTTTATGATCCGCAGCTTGGTCGAGTGACATTAGGTGGTATTGATATTCGTCGTTTTGAACCAAATGAGCTAAGAAAGCAAATGGCATTAGTGCCACAGCAGCCAGCTTTGTTCAGTAACGATGTTTATCACAACATTCGTTATGGCAGCCCTGAAGCAACAAATGAACAAGTGATTGAAGCCGCTAAAAAAGCCCACGCGCATGAGTTTATTCTTAATTTACCAGAAGGTTATGATAGCTTCCTTGGTGAGCGTGGAGTCCGACTTTCTGGAGGGCAGCGTCAGCGAATTGCGATTGCACGGGCCATTTTGAAGGACCCTAATATCTTACTTTTAGATGAGGCCACCAGCGCACTAGACAGCGAAAGTGAGCACCATGTCCAACAAGCTTTGGATGAGTTAATGCGCGGCAGAACCACATTGATTATTGCTCACCGCCTGTCGACGATTAAGCATGCAGATCAAATAGCCGTATTGGACCAAGGTAAACTTGTCGATGTAGGAGACCACCAATCACTCCTTGAAACCTGCGAACTTTACCAAAGGTTAGTCGAGCTTCAGTTTAAATCGATGAACCGTTAACTACTAATCTCTCCCCACACAATTAACCCATTAAAAACAAAAACACTCTGCCAAATTGGCAGAGTGTTTATCGTTTCGATTCCAAGACCTAAATCTCTAATCCAGAAGACCTAAGCCTGATTACCAGTCATACGTGATACTTGCGATAACGTTTCGGCGGTCACCGTAGAAACAGTAGTAATCGCAAGTTGCGATGTACTCTTTGTCTGCCAGGTTTTTCGCAGCCACTTGGAATTTGTAATCTTCAATTCGGTAGCTAACGGTGGCATCAAATAAAGTATAAGAAGGCACTTTGTTGGTTTCTAGATTATCTGCATAAGAGTCACCGACATAACGAGCACCAGCACCAATAGTTAATCCATCTAAAGGACCATTTAAGAAACGGTAATTAGCCCAAGCAGAAGCAAGTTGGTCAGCAATTTGAGAAGGCGTATTGCCTACGTAATTGCTATTAGCATCTTCTGTTATTTCCGAATCGATAAACGATACGTTACCAATCAGAGTTAAGGCTTCAGTGACATTCGCCACAGCTTCAAGCTCTACCCCACGGTTACGAACTTCACCAATTTGAGTCAATTGACCACCCACTTGGCGTGCTAAGTTTTCTTTTGATACTTCAAATGCTGCAATGTTGAAATAACCGTTGAAACTACGTGGCTGGTACTTCAAACCGACTTCGTACTGTTGACCTCGTTCTGGTTTCGCAGGGTCACCATTTTTATCAAGCTGAATAATGGGATTGAACGACTGAGCATAACTTGCATAAGGCGTGAAGCCACTGTCCATTAAGTAAGCCACACCAAAGTTTGTCGTCCACTCTTCATTATCGACTTTGGTTTTAGCGCCTGTCGTAGTGTTATGTGTCTTGTTACGTGAATCATCGTAACGAACACCCAATTGAACAGCCCATTTATCAGCAATCATCATTTGGTTTTGTAAGTACAAACCAAGTTGATTATTTTTCGTTTTCGTTGTCTGACGATCTGACTCATCCAACTCGGCAAAAGTTGCAGGGTTCAACAGGGCAACATTACTGCTGTATGACGGGTTAAATACATTGAAGATAGGATTTGGAACATTCCCCACTCCAGGGATAGGCAGCATGCTATTTCCATCACCTATGATAGGGTCAGCGGCGTAATCTTTGCTGTCGATATCTATACTTTGATAATCGATACCCGCTAATAACGTATGTTCCACTACACCCGTTTTGAAATTATGAATCAAACGGTTATCAATATTGAATGCGTTTGAGGTTCCTTCTTCCGTAGAAGCTTGGCGAATAATAGAAGTACGAGTTGGATCATACGGAGCCAGTGCTGTGTCACCCACATATTGCGAGTAATACATTTGGCGTAAATTGATATCCATTTGGCTAAAACGAGTGTTTTGCATGAAATAAGTGCGATCATTAAAGTGATGCTCGAACTCATAACCAATGGATAACTGTTCACGTTCAAACGTTTCCCAATCAGTATTACCTAGCGCTGTGCTATCGCTGATTGTGCCATTAGGGTTTGAAGTCAGGGTTCCTTCCATAGGTAGGAACTGCAAGTATGGAACTGAATCGTCTTTCTGGTAACTCGTTAACAGGGTAATTTGAGTATCGTCGGTGAATTTGTAAGCCAAAGAAGGGGCAATAAAAATGCGTTCGGCTTCAACACCATCGACACGGCTACCATTTTTACGGGTCAAAGCTTGCAGCCTGAATGCAACTTTATCACTCACTTCTGAATTGACATCTAAACTGAGCTGCTTGCGATCGTCTGTACCAAATTCAGCCGAAAATTGACCTGAACCACCATCAAACTGTGGTCGTTTGCTGACAACATTTATAACACCACCTGGAGGTGTTTGACCGTAAAGAGCAGAGCCTGGACCACGTAAAATTTCTACTCGCTCTAAACCAAATGGGTCTATTTGCCAGCTATAAAAACCCGAAGAGTACAGACGAGTACCATCTTGATATAAGCCACTGTTTGCTTGCTTAAAGCCGCGAATAACAAACCAATCTTGCTTGTTGTCTTCACCAAAGTAATTCGCTTGAATACTTGGCGTATATTGCAATGCATCGGCAATGCTTATCGAGGCACGATCATCCATATGCTCTCGAGTCACAATAGAGATTGCACGTGGAGTTTCTCCAATCGCCACATCCGTTTTTGTTGCTGTACGGCTGCTTAACCCAACATAACTAAAATCTGGACCGATTGAGCTATCTTCAAGTTGATGCCCTAGCACTACAACCGTTTCGTCTTCTTCAGCTTGAACCATCCCTGACGTTAAGACCCCAGACGATACCGCTAAAGCAACTGCAAACGCCGTTGGGGTACGCATAAAATGCCGATTCATATACTTTCCTTAATACAATCTCGATCTAAAAGAAACAAAAACACAAACGATAATAAATATCATTTGTGTTAATAATTAAGCGGAGTGTATCAATCTTATTTCAAAAATGAAACATTTTAGATATGTATTTTATAAAAACATTTTGCATATGAATGGCATCTTAACTCATTGATTAATAAGCTAGGTTAAAAATGGTCAGATGCATTAATAATAACAAGAATTCCATCAACTGCATGTCGGCAACTGACAGAGCAGACTCACAAATTGGACGCGTAGGACACACATTATTATTGTCAGTATATGGCTAACACGTGTGTAGTGTGAGCACGGTTTTGCGTACGATCTAATTACATTAATACAAAAAGAAGCGGCTCCACCTACTTGAGCCGCCTTATCTTCTTTATCCGAGCTTTTAGTCGTAGATAAATTTAAGGCTAATTAATATCGCCTTAGTCCCCACATCAAATACATACCACCGATAATCGATGCTACTAGCCCTGCCGGAATTTCCTGAGGATATAACCACTGCCTTCCAAGCCAGTCGGAAAATAGCATTAACGCCATACCGATGAGAGATGAACAAATTAAATGCTCTCTTGCCCGGCTAAAACCTAGTAATCTAGCCATGTGTGGCGCCATCAAACCAATAAAACTTAAAGGTCCAACAACTAAAGTGGCACTCACCGTCAAACAAGCAACCAGAACCAATAGCAGCACTCGAGAGCGTGAAACATTTAACCCTAATGACTTAGCACTAGCCTGACCGAGTGGTAAAACATCTAGCCAGCGAGCACAAATAAACCCTAGAGAAACGAAGACAACAGAAGATAGCATTAAAGGAAAGAGCGTCTCTTCAGTTACGTAATAAGTAGAACCGGCTAACCATGCTAATACTTGATAACTTCTTGGATCACCTCCCGCTAATACAAAGCTTTGTACGGCATTCATTAACGCAGTGATTGCGACACCAGTCAGCAGCACTCGCTCTGGTTGGAAACCTGACTTTTGGTTCAGTAGGACAATAATCGCTAGCGTACATACCGCACCAATCAAACCACCTGTATAAAGCCCGATGACACTGCCGCCGAAACCAGCCAAAATAGCAATAATCAAACCTAAAGCGGTTCCTGAGCTGATGCCAATCACTTCAGGGCTCGCCATCGGATTACCACTTAAGCGTTGAACGATTGTTCCCGCTACCGCTAGCATTCCCCCAGCTATTGCGGCTGCAATCAGCCGAGGTAACCGCCATTCTAGCAATGCCCAATCTTGCGTTAAAAACAGCCAACGCCACCCTTCAGTTTGTAACGAAAACAGGCTGAATATAATAAGAGCAAAAACAATCAAAAGGCTTGAAACTGCCACAGTTCTTTTACTTAAACGCGGAGTCACTTCATTGTGACGAGTAAGAATTGTTTGTGTCTGAGATTGGCTTTTCATCGAGAGCTTTGGCAATAGCCATAACAATAATGGCGCCCCTAATGCAGCCGTTGCGGCACCAGTAGGAATGAACATTGCCATCAAACCCGGTAGCTGTTGAATCAGTAGATCAGTTAAGCTTAAAAGCAGCCCACCTAGTAACATTGACACTAACAGTTTAGGAACTAAACGGTGAATACCCATTAAACGAGTAAGAGCAGGGGCAGCCAAACCAATAAACCCAATAATACCAACGGCGCTCACCACCCAAGCCGTTAGCATGACAGCTAAACCTAAGCACACGACGCGTAATTTAGGTAACGAAACCCCAAGGCTTTTCGCTCCTTGTTCTGAAAGTTGTAGCAAACTTAAAGGTTTCACAAAAATAAAGGCAATCAACACTGCAATCGTTAGGCGTGGAGCGAGATATTGAACGTCTTCCCAACCACTTTGAATGAGAGACCCTGCCCCCCAAATCATTAGCCCACTGAGCTTATCTTGATTCATCATTAGCAAGACTGTACTGATAGCCCCGCAATAAAGGTTCACGACTAAGCCAGAAACAATGACCACCGTTGGAGAAAGCGCTCGCCGCCAAGACAAAACAAATACTAGCCCCATCGTAGCGACACCACCCACAAGGGCTACCAGTGAGTATGACCACTCCAATAACCAAGGCGCATAAAGTGTTGCGAGCATAAGAGAAAAACTAGAGCCGCTTGCGACACCTAAAGTTGAAGGTGATGCTAGCGGGTTTCTTAAAACTTGCTGCATCAATACACCAGCGACAGCTAGAGCCGCACCCGATAATAATGTGGTGAATAGCCTTGGCCACCACGATAAATGTAACTTTACTGATTCAGGAGAGCTAAAATCAGCTGCCCATAAACTCGATAGCTGACTTAAACCAAATTGTGAAACAGAAAGGTTTTGACCAATCAAAACTAGAGTCGAGAGAATTAAAAGTGAAAACATGCCAAGAGTTATGGTTCTCATAGTCTCCCCTCCTGTTCCATCGTTTTTCCTTGATTCAAAGCAGACGAAATGAAGTGAGCAAATCTTGTAGCTGAAGGAATGGCACCAAAGCTCCATACCGGCGGTACCTGTATAGTCGGATAACCTGATTCTTTCACTATGTATTTCCAGAACTCATTCTTTTTGAGGTATTTTTCTGTTCCTGCTGGCATGGGTTCAATAACAACAATTTGCCCTTCCACACCGATTAATTGATCAATGCCGACTAAGCTGTATCCCCAAGTATTGGTTTCTTTTTTCCAAGCAGATTCAAGCCCAAGCTTATTGACGGACGCTTTATAAAGGCTATTTTGACCAAAGACTCGAACATGGTTGGAATCCATGAATTGAACTATGAGCAAGGGAGGAGCTCCCTTAGGTAAACTAGCAGCCAACACCCTTAGCTCTGCATCTGTTTCAGCAATAAGCTGCTCAGCTTGGTACTCTTTTTCTGCAATCTGAGCAATTTCACGAGTGATCTTCTCTAACATCGTCCAATCCACATCACCACTGCGATATAAACCTATATTTGTAACTGGAGCTATTTGGCTTAGTTGAGGCTCCAAAGCCGAGAACATCGGAGAAAGTAATATTCGGTCAGGCTTAAGTTCATGGATACGTTCAAAGTTTGGCTGTGTTCTCAACCCCACATCTGGCACATTACTTGGAATTTCAGGTGATTTAACCCAAGCGTTATAATCGGACGTTTGAGCAACGGCAACGGGTGTTGCCCCCAGCGCCAGTAGAGTCTCGGTATGAGTCCAATCAATCGAAACGATTCGTGGAGGTTCTTCGCTTTCTACCGATGATAGTTCATTGGTCAACGCTGGTGGCGTAAAAATAAGTGCGCTAATAATGAATAAACGATGTAGATAAGACTTTCGAAAAGTGGTCAACATCATGCAGGCTCCAAATCACCCGGCATAGCCACAGGATAACCAGCAGAGTGCTGAGTAATGTGCATCGGAACACCATAAATCGACTGTAATTCGGACTCTTGGAAAACGTCATCCACCATACCTTCAATCAGTAATTCACCACTGTGCAGCGCGATAATATGGTCGCAAAAGCGAGCTGCCATGTTGATATCATGGATAACGATGATCACACCTAAGTTTAGAGACTCACTCAGCTTTTTAATCAATGTCAGCATTTCAACTTGGTGACCTATATCCAATGCTGATAACGGCTCATCCAGTAATAGATATTTGGTGCGCTGAGCTAAAAGCATAGCTAACCATACTCTTTGACGTTCCCCTCCAGACAAAGTATCAACCAAGCGTTCTGCATATTGAGCGGTATCAGTTAACTCCATTGCCTCTTCAACATACTGCTTATCTTGGCTTGAAAGTCGCCCTAACAAGCCATGCCAAGGGTAGCGACCAAAACTCACTAAGTCTTTACCAGAAAGGCTGTCGGTTGCAGGTAAATGTTGGGGTAAATAAGCAATGTTTTTTGCGAAATCTTTATCTGACCATTTCGCTACTGTCTTGCTTTCTAACAAAACATTTCCGGATGTTGCATCTTGCTGTTTAGCTAATAGCTTGAGTAGAGTGGACTTACCAGAACCATTATGCCCGACCAACGCATAAATTTTTCCTGGTTCAAAAGACACATTAAAGTTATTCAACAGTTGTTTATTTCCGACCCTAAAACCGAGTTCCTTTGCTTCTAGCATACCTTCAACCTTAAGCCACTTACCTATTTAACCACTTACCCATTAATCAACTCACCGACCGTCAATTGGTAAAATGTAAGGAAATTAATAAAACCATTAACAGAGACGCATTTATACACTTGCAATATGCTAAATACAAATAATATTCATTTAGATTAAACTCAAAAATCCGAACAGCTCCACCTATATATACCAATGCACTTTTATAGCTAGTAAGCCCACCAGCTCCATGAAAAACAGAGATCTATTTCATTTTTCATTAGTTACTTGGTTTTTTAAAATTCATTTAGATGTCGGTTGAATGTGAAAACATATTTCTCGTAAGTTCATAAATCCAACTCACGCATGTTGCACGTTTGTTAACTAGGATGTAGAGTTTTTATTCCAACGAGGATTTATCCCAAAAGTGGATAAACGAATAATTAAGAAGGATCTTTATGAATACACTGTTAGCTGACTACCCTGTGATTACTGAAATCCCTGTCGCTTGGGGTGAAATGGACGCTCTGAATCACGTCAACAATGCCGTTTATTTTCGGTATTTCGAAACAGCACGCTTGGACTTCTTTAAACACGTCGAGCTAATGGAAGAAATGGCAGTGACCAAAATTGGTCCTGTTCTGGGGGATACCTACTGTAAATATTTTCGACCTGTCACCTATCCTGATACTTTGTTGATTGGATCAAAAATCACCGATGTTCAGGATGATCGATTTACAATGGAATACACCATTGTCAGCAGTAAACAGCAAAAGGTAACCACAGTTGGAAATGCAACTATCGTGATGTTTGACTTTGCATCAAACCAGAAAGCGTTATTGTCGATTCGCTTGCACAGTGCCATTCAAGAAATGAACGGGTTAGTGACTCAATAAAAGAAAGCTGAGTAGACAAGTGAATCGTTGAGCTCAATATTTGAGTATTTTGAATAGTTTGAAAATGGCTGGCTATCAAAAACATAAAAAAGCACTGAATGGGGAACATCCAGTGCTTTAATTATATAAGTATTCAACTTGTATGTGGCTTTCTAGTATCGAGCTAAACTCAACCTTAAGACATTACAGACCTTGTACATACTGAGCATTAGTGCGAACTTCAACCATGCTTTCCAAGCTCTGCTCTGAACCTTCAACACCATTAATTAATCCTTCGAAATGCTTAATTAACTCGACTTTATCTTGTACTTCTTTTGAGCCTGCACCAATGTTAGTCAGGTCAATAAAGAACTCATCGAATAAACCTGAGAAGTCTGACACGGCGTCATGATTCAAGAACTGCTCATGGTTATAAATACTTGGGTAACCACCTTTCTGCTTATCAACCGCAAATGAAATGCCTTTCACGTTTGTGATAGTCGTTGCTTTCTCACATTTCAGCATACAGCCAGCTTCGATACTTGGTTTATTACAACCTACCGTTCTTTGGAAGAAACACTGTCGGCTCGTCATCATCAAGATTGGGTGATAGATGCTGTAAAACAGTTTGAAGTTTTCTGGGCGGCTAATGTGGCGAATTTGACCTTTATTGATCTCATTTGAGATAAATGCACCCGCACAGTTAAGCTCTTCTTTCAGCGTCACTAATGCATGTGAATTGGTCGTATTCATGAATGGTCCTGCGACCCACTCAATTCCCATCTCGTAAGCTTTATAAGCAATACCAGTGTTGTTCGTGACGATGCGTGCCGGTTTAATTTCTTCTAAAATACGAACCGCTTCATCGTAATCTTTACCGATCAATACCGCTGGGAACCAAGGAATCAAACGAGGATTTTCAGCAAGGATATCGATGTATTTATTACAACGTTTCTTAAAGCTTTCTGGCAATTTGAAGTAAATATCGGCTTCAGTCACATCACATAAATGTAAATCTTCAACATCCGCAATAAGCATTGATAACGTTGGAGTGTCATTTACTTTAGGGTATTTAGGCAAAGCTGGAACTTCAACGTGCTTAATCACTTTAACTGAGCCATTTAAGATGAAATCAATTTCTTCTTTCAACGCAGTCACTTCTTTTAGTGGAATCGCTAAGCCCGCATCTAACTGCTCAAAGTCATAGTTGTCTAAGCTATGAATAGCACTTTTCACAGACTTAAAGCGTTTCTCTAAAAGCTCAGTAGTAATGGCTTTCTCACCGGCAGCTGAAAGAATAGATGGCGATGTCACTTCAAACGTTTCTTTATCTGAAATAACAGACACTTTAAAAGGCTGGCCAAGCTTTGCAGTAAAGGCTAACGTTAGTGAAGTTTTGCGAATATCCAAATATTGAATTTTTTCACGCATCTCTTCGCCAAGCTCGTTCTTAGAACTGTATAAGTTGTCAGTCACTTCTTGGATTTGAACCACTGAAATAGAATCAGTTTCGGATGCGGCTTTATCAACTGCATAATTGACGCTGTTGTCACGAGGGTTATCAATGAACATATCTTTCGTTAAGTTGCCCTTAAGGAAAGAGTTTGTGAAATCTCGGTTGAATACTTTATGTAGGTTCGAATCATCTTCGATCAATAGGCCGCTTTCAACGAAGCTATCAATCTGTTTACGCCATGTATCAACCACGGTGTAAACGTAGTGCGCGCCTTTAATACGCCCTTCAACTTTCAAAGAATCTACTTTTGCGTCAACCAATTCCGGTAAGTCGTAATAAGCAGAGTTATCTTTTAAGTTAAGCGGGAACTTATTACCAGCATTCGTGATTTCATATTCATCGCGACATGCTTGGCTACAACGACCACGGTTTCCTGAATTACCCACACTTACAGAGCTTGAGTAACACTGCCCCGAGAAAGCAATGCACAAAGCACCATGTACAAACACTTCCGTTAGTACATCATGATCATGTGCGACTTCTGTCAGCATTTTGATTTCAGGTAGGTTCAGCTCACGAGAAAGGTTAACGCGAGTAGCGCCAATTTTAGACAAGAACTTAATCTGACCTTCATTGTGTGTTGTAAGCTGAGTAGAAGCGTGGACATCTAGTGATGGAAAGTGCTTCTTAACTAGATCAAATAAACCCAAGTCTTGAACAATAATGCCGTCCAGTTTGGTATTCACCAGTTGGTTTAACAACTTGCTGATGCTCTTAATTTCATGCTCTAAAAGTACAACATTCAGAGTCAAAAACACTTCACAACCATATTCATGAGCAAGGCGAATTACACCGTTCAATTCATCTAATGATAAGTTGGATGCTCGGTTACGAGCGTTGAAGGTGTCTAAACCACAATAAACCGCGTTTGCTCCCGCAACGATGGCCGCTTTAATTGCTTCTACATCGCCACCAGGGGCTAATAACTCAATTTTTCTGCTCATTTGAAACCGCTCACTTGCTTAACTTATAATTTTTTTGAGCGCGTATTCTAACGACATCACCTATTCATTACCACAGATCTAGCTTTTATTGACTTGAATCACATTAATTATTTAGCAAATAGGCTTTGAAATTAAATATATAGTGAATAATTTTATCCGTAATTAGATATGCTAAAAGGCAGATCTGTTTTACCACTTACTTTAATAAACCAAACCGCTAGAGGGAATGATGTCGCTACCCACTTTATACTCATTACGCCGTTGCCCATACGCGATGCGGGCAAGAATGGGATTACTGCTAGCAGAGCAATCCGTAATGCTAAGAGATATTGTTACTCGCAATAAGCCCAAGGAGTTATTAGAAGCCTCACCAAAGGGCACTGTGCCTGTGATCGTTCTAGATAATGGAGAAGTGATAGAGCAAAGCCTAGATATTATGTTATGGGCTTTATCCAATAGTGATCCGCACAATTTACTTCGTTTGGATGAGCCTTTAATAGCAAGCGAAATTATAGAATTAGTCAGTCAAAGCGATACGCATTTCATACCTCTTCTAGAACAATATAGAGCATCCGCTAGATACCATAATGATGACCTAGAGCAACGTAGAAACCTATGTGAAGAACTCATCTCCGACTTAGAAAAGCGCTTGAAAAAGCACGCCTATTTATTTGGTGAGATGCCTTGCCTTGCTGACTACGCATTAATGCCTTTTGTCAGTCAGTTTTCAAGAGTTGAAAAGAAGTGGTTTGTTCAGTCTCAATATTCAGGTGTTGGTCGTTGGTTGAAGACCCATTATGAGAGTGCTTTATATACAAGAATAGTGAAGCAATATCCGCAGTGGGTTGAAAGCCAGCAGGAGTTTTTATTTAAGTAACTTTCTATCTTTAAGTAACTTTCGATGAACTAACAGAGAGAAAATGACCTTAGTATTCAGTCATTTTTCTCTCTACTATAATAATTCACTTAATTTAGAATAATCTCAACTCGTCTATTTTTAGCTTGGC
This sequence comes from Vibrio kagoshimensis, assembly GCF_050337535.1. Classification (NCBI taxonomy): domain Bacteria; kingdom Pseudomonadati; phylum Pseudomonadota; class Gammaproteobacteria; order Vibrionales; family Vibrionaceae; genus Vibrio; species Vibrio kagoshimensis. Next base: position 29,535 of record NZ_JAKJSZ010000023.1, on the reverse strand, counting down.
CCGCCTGAGTCGTATTATTCGCTACAGGGCTGCTTTCCCCTTGAGAAGAAGCCAAAGTATTAACTTCACTTTCATCTAAAAGTGTCCCAACCGCTTGTGCTCGCTTTAGACCAAGTGTGAAATTATAATTTTCACTTCCTCTTGCATCAGTGTGACCTTCAAGTAAAAAGTCATTATCCGTGTGCTGCGCAATTCGAATGATTTTATCTAGTATGTATTTTGATTGTTTAGACAACGTAGAACTATCAAAATCAAAGTACACCCTTGCTAGCACATCCCCTTGTGAGGCGTTTTGAAGGTGTCCATTTGCGATAAGAAATTCAGAGCAATCTTTATCGACTTTAAATTGATTAGCAATCAACTCTGAAAGCTCAATGTTAGTATCATTTTCATAGGCCACGACTAGGTTCATGCTTCCCGCTTTTGGGATAACGGTAACCACGTCACCGGCTTCAACACTCACCGCTTTATCCAGTGACGGCTTCGCGCAGTAATAATTAAAAAGTTCAGAAGAAGTCGAAGCAAATGCTGTATTTGCCAGACCCAAAGCTGTGATTAGGATAAGAGTTCGTTTCATTTTCATATTTCCTACTTTAAGTGCCCTATTTCTTCTGAAATTAAATTAAGAATGATATCGAGTAATTCATCTGGATCTGCTGCGTCATAAACATTTTCGATACCAACGCAATTCGCTAAAGCTTGATTATCACTAACGGTATAGTCAAAACCAACAAACGCCATTTGGAAGTTAACGGGTCGGTTTGAATTAGTTTGTCTACTGTTTAGCTCAGCTTTTATCTCAGTACACATACCCGCATTGACCAAGCTTGCAGTTGGGGTCCCGTATCTAAATGTTCCATTCCCCACTTTGTCTAGCCCATCTGAGAGTATGACCATTAATTGCCTAGGGTTAGGATCCGTCAAGTCACCGAAAAACTGAGCAGACTTGATGATTCCCTGATAGGAACCTGTCCAACCATCCGGTCTAAAGTTCTTCATGCTGTTTTTTATGGAGGTAAAGTTATCGGTGAAACTCAAGTTAAAAAATGGATAAGAATCATTGTCGTACTTATCAAAATTACAAACCATGTCTCTATTATCAGCTTGATTATTCCAAATATTATTAACAGTTACAGTCGGATCAACCGTGTTGCTATTAGTATTGGCATAATGCAACTCATCAATAAACTCAATCGTTCCACGGTTATCATAATGGTCATAACAATCGTCTTCGCAATCATAATATGTCGAAGTGCATCTATTCCTACAATTCCAATCCCAGCTATTACAGCTGGAGTAACACTGACTATAAGTGCTGTAGCATTGGTTTCTGCACTGCTGTAACAACTGATTATCTCTGCATTCAGTAATGCCATCGGACCCTAGTTTGTCGGTATATTCAGAGTAAGGAATGATAGAAACACGATTCAACGTTAAAGCCGTGTCTTGGTATTTATCGAGCTCATCTAATACTGAATTAACAATCTCTCGTACCGCTTTATATTTCTTTTTCCCTTTCCAATTCTCATTCATGGAACCCGAATAATCGACAACAAAAGAAATGTCTATGCTATCCCCTTGGTACTTACGTGCAATACTGTCATGGCTCACATCATAAGTTTCACCAAATCCTACCAAGTCACCGTTTGTCGGTAACCAAGAATTATGGGTTGTCACAATATCAATGGCATATTCGTTATAACGAGTTCCACCGTCACAGTCCGTCTGAGAACTCGCTTTACATTCTGTTCTAACAATATTAATTGATTGAATGCTTTCTTTATCYTCTAAGTAAGCATCAATATACAAAGTAGCAAGAGCTCTGTTTTCTTGTTCATTTTCACTATTTCTAGCTGCAAGAGCCAAAGCTGATACTTCTGCTGCATCTCCTAAACGAGCTTTATTTTGTAATGCTCGGGAACCATCAATCGCTAATGTAAATAAGCCCCATACCCCTGGAATGATCAAAGCAAACAGCAATGCAGCATGCCCACTTTGCTTTCTTAAACTAGGTAACATATTAGCGCCCCATCATAATGGAAGAGGATTGTATGGTCGTGAAATTCGCATCTAATAATTCACCAGCCCAATTATCTGTTTCATAGCAAATAGTCACACGATATAGAGACGCTCTGCGCCCCCAGCTTGTGATCATCGATAGAGCATCATAATCTTGTAAAGTTTGAGCAAGTGAACACCCTCCACTTTGATTTATCGTGGTCAAAGCAGAAGTCGTGTTATCTGAAAATGTCAAAGACTCAAAGGTAGAACTCATATTTGCATTTGAATAATCGCCGGTTGTTCGCTGTAAAGACTGAGCAATTATTTGGTGTAACTCTAACGCGCTGGCATTAGTTATCTCAGAGTTATTAGGTGAATAAAGCTGTGTACGTTCTTTTAAGATATTGACGGCTGAATATGAAAGCCTATCTAATTTACCTTGCATGGAGAGTTTGATAACTAAGTCTGACGTAAAGATCATCAAGGTCGCGAATACAACGCCAAGAAGAGCAAACTCAATTGAAAAGTTGCCTTTCTGTTTAGAAATCGAATGCATCACGCTCATACTCCTGTACAACAATAACCTCACGTCTGAACATGCCCGGAACGGCAATGAATTGGCTTAACATTGGTTCAAAATCATACTCAACGGCATAAACCGCAATTGCGCTAGCTTCCGATGAACCACACTCTAATTCAGAGCTAGTGTCACTCTCACCCCGACAGTCACCAACATAGTCACCTAGGTCTTGAATGCTTTTTAAATATTGGATGGTAAATCGATAGTTATTACTGTCGACAAGACCTCCGTATTGAGCACTCTCCTGCGTGATTACATTTTTAAATGTTGTCATAAATTCATTGGATGAATTAGAGCTTAATCTGCCATTAGCGTCATAGCTTGGAGAAACTAACTTAGCTTCACGAGCCGCTTCAGATATAGCGACATCCGTCACTGACGATATATGCGCCATATACCCAATTTCAGCCCAAGTCATGCACATCAGAAAAAAAGCCATAAAGCCTAATGAAAATTCGATCGCCGCTACACCACGCTGTTTTTTTCTTAAAATTACTCGCGAAAATGTATTTGATTTAATATTCATAATTGGACTCTAAGGGAAGAGAATGTCCGCTTCGGATAACTTTACTGCTTGCTTCAATCGCCTTTAAAACACTGTCTAGATCTTTACGTTTGTAATGCTGCTTTAGTATTGCTTTCGCTTGGTAAGAATCACCAGATTTAACTAATGCGATGACTAGGTTTGAACGGACCATTTCATTTTCAGGTTTATTTTGGTAAAGCGGGGTAAGTAAATTAACAGCTTTATCGTAATGCCCTTGCAGCATATAAACCGTAGCCAAATTATTTTTGACTGCTATATCATTATAAAAATAACGGCGTGCTTGGTTTAACGAAGCCTCTGCCGCATTAAAGTCGCCTAGCTCAGAATACAAAATACCAAGCAAATTATGCAATTCGCCATCTTTTGGTTGAAGCTCTAGTGCTTTTTTAGTCAAAGCGAGAGAACTCGATATCTTTCGTAATTGATATTTGGCTTTGGCCTTAATTTTTAGCGCTGAAGTATTAGTCTCCAAATCATCAACACTTTCTAAAACAAACAGCGCCGAATCAAAATCACCCGAAGCCTGATAAACATTGGCGAGTTTAATCCGAGTTTCAACATCTTCAGCCACTTGTAATTGCTGTTTATAAAGCTCGATCAGCTGATTATGATTGCTACTCTGAATTAACATAGACTCACGGTTACTAGCGGTCGCTTTGTAAGGCTCAGGTTGAGGCGTACCGCCTGAAGTGCAGCCATTAATAAACAATAAAGCCACAATAAGATACATATTCTTAAGCATCAGCCATCAACCTCATAATTCCAGGAGCAACAATAATAAAAACAATTGGCATCATGATAAAAAGAATTAGAGGTATCGACATTTTAGCGGCTAACTTACCGATTTTTTCTTCTACATGAAGCATGTTTACCGCTCTAATATCGGCAGCTAACGTCGTTAAAACGGAGTAGATTGAAGACCCGTATTGCAAGCTTTGTTTGAGAGTCATCACGAAACTGCGCATCTCAGGACTTGGGATCCGTAAGTACAATTCATCAAGCGACCTTTCTAATCCAACGACTCTAGAACGTTCATTAGTTTTTGCTAATAACTTAGCTAAGTTCTTATCAAAGCCCTTCATTTCATTAGCAAGGTAGCTAAGTGCCGACTCCAAAGTCATACCTGTTTGTACACATATTGCCAAGAGATCTAATAAATACGGCAATTGGCTTGAAGTATGCGCAATTAAGCGTTTTTTCATATAGGCAAGGTAGCTGTCTGGTGCTATGACACAAAAGATAAACCACACCACGCCAGCGATCAGTACTGTATTCGCTTCTACAACATTAAACGTTGATAGAAAATAGAAACTAATCGCCCCAATTAAAAATACACCATACTTTATGTGCATGTAGTAACGCTTGAATCGAAAGCCTTCTAGACCAGCATCTGCGAATTTTTTATTTATCTCTTCTTCACTCGACGTAAATTGAGATATTAATGAATTAAAAACATTCGTATTATTTTCTTCCAATGGTTCTTGCTTATTATCTTCATGTGTTAAGTAGCTATAAAATGTTTGCTTGCGTCTGTAATTGCTAAATAGCAAATAAACAATGATTCCAACGCCAAAAGATAGTGTAATCAGAACAATAAATAGGTTCATTTGAGTTGACATTAATTCTGCGCCCCTCTCATTAGCAACCAGACAATAGTAAGACCAATAGATTCACTCGCAATCAGATAGTAAAGCAGTGGTTTCCCAGCAGGGTCGAACATAATAAATTCATAGTTTTCCGGACTAACAAATTGCAAGCCAAAAAGAAATATCATAGGAATTGCGGCCACGATTTTCGCCGACATTCGAGCTTCTGACGTCATAGAGTATTTCTTTTTTTCTACGGCACGGCTGTCAAACATCAAACGGTTCAATCGACTTATTACGTCTTTTAATTGTCCCCCTCTTTGCATATTGGCACGTAAAGTAATTACAAAAAAATGAAAAGCAGGGTAAGGGAAACGGCTACAAGATTTACGAAAAACAGAGTCAGCGCTTTCACCTAACTGTAACCTTTCGCCCATTCGTCTAAATTCTTGTCCGACTTCACCTTCTAATGATTTACCAACGTAAATGATGGCATGCATGATACTTTCACCAGCGCTGACCGCACTCGCTAACATGTTTAATGCGTCAGGAAAAGCTTCATCAAATTGTTTTTTTTCACGTTTTTGTAGCCAGCTATAGCCAAGTAACATTCCTACTACTTCACACACTAGGGTCACGTAGAGAATATTGCCGCGAATCAGATAAGTATTTAGAGCAGAAGCAATAACACCCAGCACAACTAAATAAGCCACAATCTTGATAGACGCTAACTTGCCTACTTGGCGTTTCACTCTATTCAGTTTTTGCAATAATCGAACATGTAACTTTCGGTCTGACAAAGAAGCAAGATCGACCGCTTGTTGTGCCTCTTCAATAGACTCAACGCGCAATGTCTGTGCCGCTTCTTCTAAATAAAAATGACGGTTTGCCTTATTTTTATTTGGCCAATAAGCGATCATTACCGCTAAGCCACCACCAATCAATGCAAGCCAATAGATCATGCAGGAATACCGACAGAGAACGCTTCATTAAGCTGCTGTTCTAGCCCAAAGAAACGAGCCTTTTCTACTAAAACAGAACGTTGCATCAACCCTGCAGTGACATACTTACCTGTCACCTTTCCAGTATCTTGGCTCATAGAAGGTTGAAACTTAAAGATCTCCTCTAAAACAACGTTATCACCTTCTAAACCAATCACCTCGGTAATACTCATCACTTTACGGCTACCGTCGTGCAAGCGACTGATCTGAATAACAATGTCTACTGCACTTACAATGGTTCTGCGTATCGCGGCTAAAGGCAAATTACTGGTCGCCATCATTACCATCGCTTCAACCCTTGCGAGCGCATCTCGTGGAGTATTGGCGTGCAGTGTCGACATGGAGCCATCATGACCTGTATTCATGGCTTGCAACATCTCAAATGCTTCAGAGCCACGGCACTCACCCACAACAATTCTATCTGGGCGCATACGAAGTGAGTTGATCACCAGGTCTCGTTGGGTTATCTGACCTGAGCCTTCAATTCCGGCGGTTCTTGTTTCTAAACGAACCACATGTGGCTGAAGTAAACGCAGCTCTGCCGCATCTTCAATCGTCACAATCCGTTCTTTCTCAGAGATAAACTGGGACAATGCATTGAGCATGGTTGTTTTACCGGAACCCGTACCACCTGAAATGAGAATGTTTAAACGGCACCGGGCTGCAATCATCAATATCTTTGCCATTTCAGGGCTCATTGCACCAAAATCAACAAGTTGAGAAAAGTTAATGGATTGCTTTTTGAACTTACGAATCGAGATAGAAGTGCCATCAATTGCAACGGGAGGAATAACAATATTCACACGGCTGCCATCTTCTAAACGAGCATCACAAGTTGGAGAGGATTCATCTACACGACGTCCTACTCGGCTCGCAATACGCTTGGCAATCTGCTGAAGCTGCTGCTCATCAATAAACATAGCCGCAGATTTTTCAACCAGTCCATTTCGCTCAATGAATACATTTTGGTGACCGTTGATCATAATGTCACTGATGCTTTCATCATCCATCAGTGCTTGCAGTGGACCTAACCCATGTAACTCATCAACTAAGCTTTGAACATACTCGGCTCTTACTATCGTAGCGACAGACAAACCTAGTTTCTCAACAAGCATTTCAACGGCATTACCGAGTTGCTTAGTTAAAGCACTTTTCGAGAGTGAATTTACCGCTTCGGCGTCCAAAGCATCAAATATTTGAGATCGGATCTCGACATAAGCTTTCTGAGCGAAATCCATTATACGCCTCGCTTAAGCAAACGATGAATGATGGATTTTTTCTGCTTTTGCTCATTCTGACCTAATAATAAATGCGTAATACGATTAACACTTCGCCCTACAGGTGAATTCATTTCATACATATGTTTCTTGTCTAAAACCATTTTTCCTAGCTTGGGATCATTTGGACACACTACATCCGCAGACTTCCCTAAATACGATTTAATATCCACTTCGGTTATGGTCGCTGCATTCTCAGGCATCGTATAATTGAGCACAAAAACCGTTCTCGTTTTAGAAGACATAATGTCCATATGCTTCTGTACACGCTTAGCTTCGCGTAGGCTAGAAACGGTAGGTTCAATCATTAGCAACAATATGTCTGAATGCTCAGAGATATAATTAAGATCTTGTTTGCAGTTTGAAGAACGAGACAAATCTTCAAGAATAAAGTTAAATTGACCTGATAGCTGATCAGACAAGGTTCTAGCGTATTCTTTCAGTTCAAGTTCATTCAATTCTTCAGATTCGATTGAAAGAACCGATAGCATACCGCTTATTTTTTTTACCATACTGCTAGCGTAAGTCGCGTCTAAACTCGCCGTAATGGAACTTCGCGTAACTGGCTTCTTTTCGTGTTTATCTAAACTCAAAAAGATATCTAGATTCCCACCTCGAAAATCGTGATCAACGATAAGGCATGAACTGTTTTTCTTTGTAGAAAGTTCATAAGCAATTTCAGCCGTCATTAAGGTGGCACCGACTCCCCCTTTCGTGCCCCAAACCGCTACTTTTTTCGCCGTTCTATCTTTACCAAGACCGCTATTTCGCTTGCGGTTACTGTCTACGTTACGAACGAAATCTATTAATTCTTGCTTAGGAATAGGCCAAAAGACATAGTAAAAGCCCATGCCTTTGAGGTTTCGTATTGTTGAAATTGCATCTTCACTACCAATCACGATGACAGAAGCTTCATTTGGCAACAGGTGGCTTATACGCTCCATATCTTTTGATACGTTCGAGCTTTGGTTGAGCTCAACAATGACCACTGAAATTTGAGAGTCACGGATATGTTGCTGAATATTTTGATCCGAATTTTCAAGCATTGAAGGAGAAACGAGCCCCTCAAATCGAAAAGCTTCTTCTACCAGATCCATACATTCCTGAGTCTGATAAAAGAGCACAGTTGTAATCAATTCTTGAGTAACAGGTTTAGCGTCACTTTTCGTTTTTAGAATATCGACTAAATCAAACATTTTAATGACCTACTACTGTGTGTTAGAAGCTTTAGGCAGCATATTTTCAGGGTTCACCATAGACTGCCAACGAGCATTATCGGTGTAGCAATTCGATTCATAAAACCCAAACTTACCAACTTCTGGATATTCGCAAAGATTGGTAATCACTTGGTAGTCTGTAAAGGTCAAACGGAGATCAAATTCAGTGACTGGTTCATCTTCTCTGACTTCAAAACGTTGGATGCTGATACGATTTGCATCGATACCTAATGATTTCGCAAACGTTCGTGCATAATTCGATAGCTGCTTGCCCTGTAAGTTATGCCATTCGGCCAGCATGCCTTTGGCTTCTATTACTTCAAAATTTTTAGTAACAAAGACTTCTATTTCTTGTTTAGCAGTAGAAGCACCATTTTTATGAGCGCTGAGTGACAAACTATAAGTTAATGGAACAAGATGAAGAGCTTTACCTTCACGCTCTTGAATTCGCTCAGCACAGCCACTAAGAATCAAACCAAGAAGAACGCTCATAACTAGGCGCAGCTTTATCGTTTTAAATGATCTGAATTGGTCAAAAATCATAATTTAAAGCCTCCTGTCGCCATAATCTCACTCGCCCATTTTTCTGAGCTGGTTTGGTAACCTTTTTCTACATAGAAAAAACGTTGCAGTGTTGAGGTTTTTTTCATTGTTGGAAGTTGAATTAAAGCAGGTTCGATAGGCTGAACTAGGTTAACTGTTGCGACAATAATCAACTCTGTTTTGGTTCTTTCCGTACCCGTTTTACGGAACAAAGCGCCGAGTAAAGGAATATCCCCGACCAATGGAACTTTACTCAGTGATTCTTTATCTTCTGTACTCAATAGACCGCCTAACACAAAGCTTTTACCATCAGCCAGTTGAACAGTAGTACGGGCTCGACGGGTTTTTAAAGCAGGTAGATCGTAGGTTTCATTGCTGTACTGAGCATCAAGTGAGCTCACTTCTGGCATCAGTGATAATAGAATTTGATCATCAGACAGCACTTTTGCCATCAAATCTAAACGTACACCAAACTCTTTATATTCTACATTTGTTGTACCATCTACAACGGTCACAACCGGTAGCTCACCACCCACCAAGAAGCTGGCACTTTCGCCGGAAATAACAGAAAGGTTTGGCTCTGCGAGTACTTGACCAACAGTGTCATTACCGATTGCAGTGATCACGGAAACAATGTCGGAAGCACTAAAACTAGTGACTTGATCTAAGAATATGCCCGTACCTGCGCCAGTACTGCCATATTCAATACCAAATTCTTCAAGAAATGAGTGAGAAACTTCAGCAACAGACAGCTTTACATTGACCTGTTTTGCGACTGCGACTTCGATATTGTTCACGATACCGTTGTAGTGAAAACGCTTCATGAATTCGATTTCGTAATCGTCATCATCCGATTTCCATTCCATTTTGAATTCTTGCTTTTCTTTATCTAGGTAGGTACCAACTAATTGGTTTATTCCATCTTTTACTTTTTCTGTTGGAACAACACCACTCAGTACGACCTTATCTCCAATGTTAGTAATGGAGACTTCAATATTCGGGTAAAGCATTTGAACTTGCTGCTGAACCACATCAAAAGAAGTATTCACCCACAACTTTCGTGAAGCCAATGTCTTACCTTCGCCACCGTATACCGCGAGAGAAGTTCTTCCTACATTCTTACCAAACACAACAACTTTGCGTTTATCGATAACTTGATAATCGGCAATATTCGAATCTGAGATAAAAACAGACTCAATATCACTCAACACAGTGACTGTGATCATCCCGCCTTGATCAATATTGGTAATCCGCTGAGCAAAAGCAGTATGAGACAAAGAAGCTAGAATCATGAATAAAGCTAACTTCTCTATAATGGACATAATAGATTTCATTTTAACTTTGTCTCTAATTAATGGTTACTTTTTCAGCACGATATTCTACAACTGACTTAAAATTGTTCAGGACATCGCCAGCATCAGCATGTAAATCTGATTTTTTATATTCGCCAATTGATTTATGTACTTCAATTTCTGAAATTCTTTTTGCAACAGTTAATGTCGCAACCTGCTTTCTGGTCAGCTCTAAAATCAAACTGACTTCTGTTGTATCAGCCTGATTACGCGTACCAATAATGGTTTGCTTGTCTACTTTAAGTACTTTGACATTCATTAATACAGGAGTAACAAACATATTGCGCTTACGGCTTGAGGAGGTTTCGGAAGCTTCAAGAGAATAGGTTGATGGTAAAGAGAGCGATAAAACATCAATCATAGAACCATGGGTAATAACGCCACCCACTACTGATTCTGGCGGTACTTTAATAGCATAAGGCACGCGATTGTTAGCTATTGTTAAATCCACATAACCATCATCTGAAGGGTTGATAATTGACTCTTTGAAAAAGATACTTTCAGTGATCAAGTCATCCTGATATACAGCACCTTTTTCAAAATTCAGCTCTACATCCACTAAAATTCCTAATGAATTCGCTTCACTTTCAGGCAGTTTAATTACAGAAAAATGTTTTCGTTCAACGAGTTGTCCAGCTTCAACAGGCTGATTCAAACGCCAAATTACAAGATTGAGTTCTGCTGGCTTCTTAGCTTCTTTCGTTACTTGCGTTTTATCACTTGCAAGATTTCCGGCTAAGCCATATAAACCGAAAAGAATAGCCAAAACTGCGATAGCCAGTGTCAGAGTTTTTTTCATTGGATTCCTAAATGGAAGCTAATATTCCTAAAGATGAGCCTAAACTAATTGCAATTCCGTAAGGCACGCCGCGATTCGTTTTTTTTTCCAGCTTTACCCATAACAGATAGATAACACTAACAACCCCGCCAATTAACAAGATTAAAATTATGGTATTAAGTAGGTGAGCACTTGGTATCGCTAATGAGTACGCTGCAAATAATTTTGTATCACCGCCAGCTAATAACTTTAATTGGCTAAGAATGATACCGAATCCTAATATCAGCACACTATGGACAATATTAAACCAACTTCCGGTTTCAATGACATAGAGAAAGAAACCTGCAGCTATAGCTAAGCAAGCCTTATTTGAAATAGTCCTTGAAATCACATCAGTCGCACTAACATAAATAAATAGAGCAGCTAAAATAATTAGCCACTCGAGATTATTTAACATTAGTTTAATTAAACTTCAGTACCGCCTAGTGATGAAATAATTGTATTGAAAACATCAGATAGTGCTCCGGCAATACCACTATCAGCATTACCAAAAGCCAAAGCAACAACACCAGCGATAGCAGCGGCAATTAGACCATATTCAATTGCCGTTACACCTTGCTCATCATTTTTGTAGTTTTCTAGAGCAACCTTTGTTTTAACAAATAACGTTGTAAACATACCTTCTTTCCTTATTTATTATAAATACCGCAAGCACAACTTGCTTAATAACATCAAGCGCATGTTAGTTTTTTGGCGAGTGATATTCAATAGTTTTTGTAAACCAAAGTAATAAAAGATTAAATAGTATTACAATGATCACTTTTTGTTACTTTTAGAGCACAAATAAAAATGTTAAATGAAATAAGCTAAAAAATAAAAAAAATCAATAAAATCAATAACTTGAATTGAACAAATAGTTAGGAAGACATGCTTGTGATATATATTACCTCATATCTATAATGACAAATTTAACAATATAATTAATTACTAACAGAGGGGGGCATTGAGTGGCATTTTTTTGACTATGTATATTTATATATAAAATAAACAACATGATTTATTTAAACATTGAAGATTTGTCTTTATTTTATAAATCATAAGCATAACCCTTTATGGTTAAATGTTAATTAATTGCTACATTAAGGTTTCAAAGCTTATTGGGAATATAAATGGGTTTATCAGGATAAATATCCAAAAACCACCTTCTCCACTTCAACTCACTCACTGTGCCCACCTCCATCTCGCGACAATCAACACTTACTTACTGATTGCAATTGCTCAATTCATTCGAGCAATAAACATCACACCTCAAACCTTTCGGTTTTTTATGAAAAGAACCAAATTAAACATAACTTGTTGTATTAAAAGAAGTTAACACTATAGCAACAACCTTTCCCGGCTAATATTGCAAAAATAATGATTTGAACTCTAACTAAATACCTGTCATTTTATAATTAACTGAACGTTCAATAAAAAATAAAAGGACTTTGTAATGCCCAAAGTTGGGATGCCTGACATAAGGAAACCGCAGCTTGTAAAAGCGACAATGGCAGTGATTGATCGCGTTGGATTACACGCCGCAAGCATCGCTTTGATCAGTAAAGAGGCTGGAGTTTCTACAGGGATAATCAATCACTACTTTGGTGGTAAGCACGGTCTGCTGGAAGAAACCATGCGTGAGATCCTAAGGCAGCTGTCTAATACCATCACCACTCAGCTAAAAGCTCTTCCTGTTGACGCTCATCAACAACGTATTAATGCCATCATCAATGGCAATTTCGAGGGGTATCAAGCTGAGAATCAAGTGGCGAAAACTTGGTTAGCGTTTTGGTCTTATTCGATGCATGACGAAAAATTAAAACGTTTACAAAGAGTTAATGAAAAGCGCTTGTTATCTCACCTAAAAATTGAACTGAAATCCATGTTATCTCCTGAGCAAGCTGAATTAGTCGCTCACGGAATTGCATCACTCATTGATGGCATTTGGCTGCGGGGTACGCTTAACCCTGAAGGTATTGATGCCAATAAAGCCCATGCCATCATCAACGATTATCTTGATAAGCAGCTGACTTTTTACGCCAGCAACATAACTAGCCGTAATAGCTGAGCTAGAAAGCATACTCAAATAACCGAAAGACACAGTACACAAACACTCAATAACCACTAATAATAATTACTAAGTCAGACTCTCAAATGGAAATGAACTCGTTATACATCGCCGGTAAAAATATTCAGGCAACTTCTGGAGAAACTTTCTCTAGCATTAATCCTGCAAACGGAGAAGTTATTGCAACTCTGGGGCAAGCCTCCCAACAAGATCTTGAGCTCGCTATCGAATCAGCTAAGCATGGTTTTGCGATTTGGTCAGCAATGGCCCCCATCGAACGAAGCCGAATCTTGCTGAAAGCAGTAGAGATACTTAGAGCACGAAACGATGAGCTTGCAGCCCTTGAAGTTGCAGACACAGGGAAGCCTTTGCAAGAAGCCATCGAAGTGGATGTTGCATCAGGTGCAGACGTTATCGAATATTTCGCAGGCCTAGTACCTGCAATGCAAGGTGACCAGCAACCCCTAGGTGAGAGCCAATTCTTCTATACTCGACGTGAACCTCTAGGAATTTGTGCTGGCATTGGTGCATGGAACTACCCTATCCAAATTGCAATGTGGAAATCAGCGCCGGCTCTGGCAGCTGGTAACGCCATGATTTTCAAACCTTCTGAAGAAACCCCTCTTACCGCCCTCAAGCTTGCTGAAATATTCACTGAAGCAGGGCTACCTGATGGTGTATTCAATGTAGTTCAAGGTGACTATAGAGTTGGGCAAATGCTGACTGCGCATCCAGACATAGCAAAAGTATCTTTCACAGGTGAAACAGGCACTGGCAAAGCCGTAATGGCAGACAGTGCAAAAACACTTAAGTCAGTGACGATGGAACTTGGTGGAAAATCACCAATGGTCGTTTTTGATGACGCAAAGCTAGACGATACAGTTTCAGCGGCTATGGTTGCTAACTTCTACACTCAGGGTGAAGTGTGTACCAATGGTACGAGAGTGTTTGTTCATGATTCAATTTATGACCAATTCATCAACCAGCTAAAAACTCGAACTGAAAAACTCATTGTTGGTCAGCCTATGGATATGGACACCCAGATTGGTGCGTTGATATCTAAAGAGCACCTAGGCAAAGTTCTAGAAGCGATTGAGCAAGCAAAACAATCTGGAGCAACGCTTCTTACTGGTGGCTATCAAGTGACCGAGAGTGGTTTAGCAAGCGGCAACTTTGTTGTACCAACGGTATTCACCGATTGTGAAGACAGCATGCCACACGTTCAGCAAGAGATTTTCGGCCCTGTCATGTCGGTACTCAAATTTACTGATGAAGACGAAGTGATCCGCAGAGCGAATGACACCAAATATGGGCTTGCTGCTGGCATATTCACCCAAAACCTCGCGCGCGCGCATCGCGTTATCCACCAAATGCAGGCAGGTATTTGTTGGGTAAATACTTGGGGTGACTCCCCTGCTGAAATGCCAGTAGGAGGATATAAAGATTCAGGTATTGGTCGTGAAAACGGACCAGAGACTCTTCTGCATTATACGCAAACGAAAAGTATTTTAATTGAACTTGGTGATTACGCGAGCCCTTACGCTTAATCATAGCTTCAAACGTCATTGGGTAATTCACTTTGCCCAATGATTTTTCAAAGTTCATTTCAAAGTCGAATATCTAGCGTTCTAGGCTAGACATCACGGAGAATACATCATGGAACAACGCTACGATTATATTATCGTCGGTGCGGGTTCGGCTGGCTGCGTGCTAGCGGATAGGCTAACGGAAAGCGGTAAACACAGCGTCTTATTATTGGAAGCTGGCGGAACAGACAAGAGCATTTTTATTCAAATGCCAACAGCCCTTTCTTACCCAATGAATACTGAAAAGTACGCATGGCAATTTGAAACGCAGCAAGAATCTGGTCTTGATGGAAGACAGCTTCACTGCCCTCGCGGAAAAGTACTGGGTGGCAGTTCTTCAATAAATGGCATGGTTTATGTTCGAGGTCACGCCTGTGACTACGATGAATGGGAGGAAAATGGCGCGACAGGTTGGAATTATCAAGCTTGCCTGCCTTACTTCCGTAAAGCCGAAACTTGGAGCAAAGGTGCAGATCAATACCGTGGTGGCAATGGTCCATTAGGGACATGTAACGGTAACGACATGGCGCTAAACCCACTTTATCAAGCATTTATCGATGCGGGTAAAGATGCGGGTTACCCAGAAACAAAAGACTACAATGGTTATCAGCAGGAAGGCTTTGGTCCGATGCATATGACGGTTGATAAAGGCGTTCGAGCTTCAACATCGAATGCGTATCTTCGCCGCGCATTAAAGCGTTCTAACCTAACCCTCATGAAAGGCATCGTAGCAAGAAAGGTTCTGCTTCAAACACAAGATTCCCAAGAGACAAAAGCCGTGGGGATTGAGTTTGAAAAATCAGGCAAAGTGCAAACCGTTCACGCAAATAAAGAAGTCATTTCAAGTGCTGGCTCTATCGGTTCTGTTCAACTTCTTCAACTATCCGGTATTGGTCCAAAAGCCGTGCTCGATGCTGCAAATGTAGAAGTCGTGCATGACCTTCCTGGTGTTGGTGAAAATTTACAAGATCACTTAGAAGTGTATTTCCAATACCACTGTAAAGAGGATATCACTCTAAACAGTAAACTTGGTTTAGTGAGTAAAGGGATAATCGGCGCAGAGTGGATTTTAACGCGCAAAGGTCTTGGGGCAACCAATCACTTTGAGTCTTGTGCGTTCATTCGTTCTCGTAAAGGGCTAAAGTGGCCAAATATCCAATACCACTTCTTGCCAGCGGCGATGCGTTATGACGGTCAAGCTGCTTTTGATGGTCATGGTTTCCAAGTGCATGTTGGACCAAACAAACCAGAAAGCCGAGGCACCGTTGCTATCACTTCTGCTGATCCTCATGCAAAACCAAAAATCGTATTCAATTACATTTCTACCGAACAAGATCGCCAAGACTGGCGTGACTGCATTCGTTTAACACGAGAGATTTTATCTCAACCTGCAATGGACAAATTCCGTGGTGAAGAAATTCAACCGGGAATCAACATCACATCTGATGAAGCGATTGATGAGTGGGTTAAACAAAACGTAGAAAGTGCTTACCACCCTTCTTGCGGCTGCAAAATGGGCGCAGACACCGACCCAATGGCTGTACTTGATGAAGAGTGCCGCGTTCGTGGAATAAGCCAACTACGAGTCGTAGATTCTTCTGTTTTCCCTACTATTCCAAACGGAAACCTCAACGCGCCGACCATCATGGTAGCGGAACGAGCAGCCGATATGATTTTAGGCAGTGAGTTATTAAAAACAGAAGAAGTACCAGTATGGATAGCTCCAGAATGGGAAGAAAATCAACGAATCAGTAAACCGATAAGAGAAGTCGATAGCCTGACTTAGTTTTGATAATTAGCTCAGGCTCAGGCTCAGGCTCAGGCTCAGGCTCAGGCTCAGGCTCAGGCTCAGGCAAGAATAATCGGCTCGGTAAAATTAGAAACACCATTTATATAAAAACAATATAGCGACACATAAAGTCAGAAATATTGCTCTTAAGAGCAACCAAAGGATTCATTACAAGGAATTATTATGTCTATAACGAAGATGACACTTACTACATTAGCAATCAGTTCATTCGCATTTAACGCTTCTGCGAGCCAAAACCTTGAGCCACAACAGTGTGAAAATGTACGCTTTGCCGATGTAGGTTGGACAGACATCACCGCAACAACAGCGGTTACTTCTGAACTGCTAAAAGGCATGGGCTACAAAACAAAAACCGACCTTCTTTCAGTTCCGGTTACTTACTCTTCAATGGCAAACGGCGACATTGATGTTTTCCTTGGCAACTGGATGCCAACTATGGAAGGCGATATCGCTAAGTACCGTGAAGCAGGCACAGTAGAAACCGTAAAAGCGAACCTTGAAGGTGCAAAATACACACTAGCAGTACCAAAGTACGTCTATGACGCTGGCGTAAAAAGCTTTGATGACCTGGTTAAGCATGCAGACAAATTTAAAGACCGCATCTACGGCATTGAACCAGGTAACGATGGAAACCGTTTAATCCAATCAATGATCGACTCTGACGCATTTGGTCTTAAAGACTTCAGCCTTGTTGAATCAAGTGAAGCAGGAATGGTATCTCAAGTTTCACGTGCTGTTCGTCGTAACCAATGGATCGTTTACCTAGGTTGGGCACCGCACCCAATGAACAGCAATGTTGAAATGGAATACCTATCTGGCGGTGATGATTTCTTCGGTCCTAACTATGGCGGCGCTAATGTCTACACAAACGTACGTGCAAACTACGTTTCAGAGTGTCAAAACGTTGGTCAACTTCTTAAAAACCTAACGTTCAGCCTAGAAATGGAAAACGAGTTGATGGAAGCCATTCTTAACCAAAATGTGAAGCCAGAAAAAGCAGCACAACAATGGTTGAACAAAAACCCACAACAAGTTGAAGCTTGGTTAGAAAACGTGAAATCACTGCAAGGTGACGCAGCAACAAAAGCAGTCGCTGACTACTTAGAGCAAGTAAAAGCGTAATAACACCAGAATCAAATTAGAAAAATTTCTAACTAAACATATCAAAATCAAATAAGAAAGGTGGGCAATACCAACTAGAAAGTCGAAGGTCAGAGATTACGTAAGTAAAAAATGATAAAGGCTAATTTTAGTGGGTATGCCCAACCAATAATAAAAGGCGACATTGTGAATTTTATTACGGACAACAAGATCCCTGTAGGTCAATGGATGGAAGCTGGTGTTGACTGGTTAACAATCAACGCAGCAGGCTTCTTCGATGCCATCTCTATTTTTTTAGAAACCATTATTCTATTTTTAGTCGATGTTTTTAAGTGGATGCCACCCGCTCTACCAATAATAATCACCGCAGCTATTGCGTGGTACTTACACCGCAAGCCTTCATTGGTTATTTTCATCATTGCGGCCTTGTTGACGATTTTAAACCTCGGCTACTGGCAAGAAATGCTGGAAACCTTTGTCCTCGTATTTGCAGCGACAACGATTTCCGTATTAATTGGAGTTCCAGTTGGCATCATGGCAGCACACCGACCATGGCTGTACACCGTGTTAAGACCCATACTTGATTTAATGCAAACTGTACCAACCTTTGTTTACCTTATTCCAACGCTGGTATTGTTTGGTTTAGGTATTGTACCGGGGCTTATTTCAACCATTATTTTCGCGATTGCCGCACCAATCCGCTTAACTTATCTAGGCGTAACCAAAGTACCAGAAGAGTTAATAGAAGCAGGAAAAGCCTTTGGTGCTAGCCGTATGAAATTACTATTGAAAGTAGAACTTCCAGCGGCTTTACCAAGCATTATGGCTGGCGTGACTCAATGTATTATGTTGTCACTTTCTATGGTTGTTATCGCTGCACTTGTTGGGGCAGACGGTCTTGGTAAACCGGTAGTACGAGCTTTAAATACCGTAAACATTTCGCAAGGTTTTGAAGCGGGATTAGCCATTGTTCTTGTAGCCATCATTCTTGATCGCTTATGTAAAACTCCAAACCAGAAGGAAGCGTAATGATGTCTCAAGAATCTAAGGTTTCTCAAGAAGAAAATAAACCAGCAGTAGATGCCATTACTATTACCAACCTAGATGTGGTCTTTGGTGACAAACCAAACCAAGCACTAGAGCTGCTTGATCAAGGTAAAACGCGTCAAGAAATTATAGATGAAACCGGCCAAGTCGTTGGGGTAGATAATGTTTCCCTAACAGTACAAGAAGGTGAAATCTGTGTGTTGATGGGCTTATCGGGTTCTGGTAAATCGAGCTTACTGCGTGCTGTTAATGGTTTAAATGAAATAAGCCGTGGCCAATTAGAAATTAAAGATGGCGATAACCATGTTGACCTAGCTCAGTGTGATGAAACAACTTTGCGCCACTTGCGTACCCATCGTGTGTCGATGGTTTTCCAAAAATTCGCACTCATGCCTTGGTTGACGGTACTTGATAACGTGGCATTTGGTTTAGAAATGCAAGGCGTCGCAAAAGATGAACGACGTGCTAAAGCTCGTGAACAAATTGAAATGGTTGGTCTTGCTGAATGGGAAAAGAAGTATCCCCATGAACTGTCTGGTGGTATGCAGCAGCGTGTAGGCCTTGCACGAGCCTTTGCTATGGATACCGACATTCTACTAATGGATGAGCCTTTCTCAGCCCTTGACCCTTTAATTAGAGCTCAACTTCAAGATGAACTGCTTCTACTACAAAGTAAGTTGAATAAAACCATTCTATTCGTTAGCCATGATCTGGATGAAGCCTTAAAGATTGGCAACAACATTGCCATCATGGAGTCAGGAAAACTGATTCAGCACGGTAAACCAGAAGAGATTGTTCTTACACCGAAGACAGAATACGTAAAAGATTTTGTGGCGCATACTAACCCACTCAACGTATTAAAAGGTCGTTCATTAATGCAACCTTTACAGTCTTTGAAGCAAGAAAATGACAGCTGGAAGATCTGCGATTCTAAAGATTTATGGATTAACCAAAACCAAGGTCAATTGAGTCTTAAAGGTCAACCAGAGCTTACTATGGTTGAATGGAATGAAACTGAAAACGACCTTACTGCGATTGATAATTCAACGCTTGTCATCGCGAGCCCTGAGATTGGTATGCGTGATGCTATTAAACTCAAACAACTGAGTGATCACCCTATCCTGCTAGTAGAAAATAACCAGTTAGTCGGTATTCTGGATAACAGTGAATTCTACAATGCGTTAACGGGCAATTTTCAGCTACACACAGCAGCTTAATAAATCATAAATAGCCTATTACTCATGCGTATTTCATCGATTAATGTTTCACATACTAATATGTAGCAACTAACAAGTATTTAGCAATGACACGGCCCCGTGACTCACCATCACGTGGGCTTTTTCATTACTGGCGCTATTAAAATTTTTAGCCACGAAACTTCTGAGTAACCAATTGTGACTCTTTAATCTCGATGAGAGTCCAGCCAGCCTTTTAGTTTATTGATTTTCTCCAAAGTGTCTGACATTTCCTCTTCTTCCCAACCACCAAAGCAACTCTCCATCATTGGCGAGAAACTCGCATAAGCCACACTGACTTTTTCTAACCCCGATTGATTGATCTTAATCCACTTCTTTCGACCATCATCGGCATCTTTTTCAATATCGACCAACCCCATATCAAACAATTTATTCACTACTTTTGTTAAGCCAGGCTGATTCATTTGCATCACATCGGAAAGCTGACTAACGGTTTGTGCTTGATCAGGATGACGTGAAAAATGCGTCAAAACATTAAATTGAGACTGTGTAAGGTTATGTGGTCCTAAAGCCTTGGCTAACCAAGCGTCAGTTAACTGATGAATAATTCCTAAAGAAATAAATAACTTACTTCCAAGCTGCTGCTTATTTTGAGACATACGGATAAAACCCCTTGAAAATACATTCCTAGGAATGTAATGTTTATTCCACGGAATGTATTTTAGCAAATCAATGGAAAGAGGCAAAGTCATGAACAGAAGAAACTTTATTAAAGTCGTTGGTACAGGTTCAGTCATTCTGGCGGCAACGCCATTAATGATGACTCAATTCACTAATGGATCATCAAGCCCTTTAAGACCATCTCATCAGCAAGATGATTTAAGAAAAACGCTGATCAGCTACGCCATGCTTTGCCCAAACCCTCATAACAAACAGCCATGGAAAGTCGCATTCATAGGCAAAGACACGATCAGATTGTTTGTCGATCAAGAACGATTACTACCACAAACCGACCCTATTCATAGGCAAATTCATATCGGGCAAGGGACCTTTATTGAAAGCCTTGTGATTGCAGCCAGCCAAATCGGGATACTAGCCACCATTGATTACTTCCCTGAAGGCGAATATGACAACCAAAGTATTGCGTCACTGCCTGTAGCCGACATAAAACTTGAAAAGAGTGATCAAATAGAGCCAGACCCTTTGTTTGCTCAATTACTGATTCGTCAATCAACAAAAACGCCTTATCGCGATGAAAAACTTAACGCTAACCAGATAAGCGCATTGCGAGCCATTATAGAGAACAGCGATGTTTCATTACGCTTTATCGACACACCGACTGATAACGAAGCTATGGCAAACTATTTGGTAAACTCGATGGAGATAGAAGAGCAAAATAAAGAAAGAAGTTTAGAAACCATCGCAATGTTTCGCTTCAATGATCAGGAAATATCAACGTATAGGGATGGGTTTGGCTTAGAGCAGAATGGCGTAACTGGCATTAAGAAGTTAATCGCCCAAAACTTTTTTATTAGCCGAGACAAAGCAGAGTCGGATCCCGCCTCGTTTGGTAAAGAAGGTGTTAAGTCAGTTAAAAATGCCGTTGCGAATACTCAACATTATGCTTGGCTATCGACGTCTGATAACAGCCGAAAGACCCAAATTGAACTAGGCCGTCTTTACAACCGATTTAACCTTACCGCGACGGCTTTGGGCATTGCTCAACACCCTATGAGTCAGATTTTGCAGGAGTATCAAGATATGTTGCCTATCCAATCTGAGTTCAAACAGCATTTTGGTATCAAGCCGTCAGACACAGTTCAAATGCTATTCCGCTTAGGTAAAGCAGATCGCACTCCTTCAACGGCAAGAAGAGAAGTCTCTTCTATCTTAACCGAACCATTTTAAACGGCTTAATGCGAAGTATTAACTTTATATTCAATGTTTCTTCGCTATACAGGCTTTTAGTACACGGCTTATGGCTTATGGCTTATGGCTTATGGCTTATGGCTCAAAATAAAGCCCGCGCTTATGAGCTCGCATAAAAATAGCCCAACTAGTTTGGGCTATTATATTCGAGTCACTCGATATGCATTAAACAGAGTTGATTAAAGCTAAGTTCGATTTCAGCTCTAACTGATTAAAGCTATAACCGACTCTGTATCAACACGGTTTAGTTACCCCAAATTGAAGTCACTAATTCAGGATGATCGATGAATGGGTTTCGGTTTCCTTGGAAATCTTGAACCGCTTGGTTTCTGTCTAGTTCTTTCTGACTAACTGGGTCAGCAGTATGCCAGCGTTTTAGCATCGCCAGTAACCAAGGTTCAAATACCGTAGTATTCGTCCCATCTAAAACAGCATCTGAACTGGTTGAGTTTCCTTCCCAGCTCGCGATTTCGTTTTCATAGCGAGTAGCCATATAGAAATACGCACGTGCGAAATCACCTTTAAATTCATCAATAGGTTCAAATACAGTACCTGCATAACCTAAAGAGGAAACCGCACTCCCTGCTTTAGATCCATTACTTGAAGTATAGGTTGCTGTACCTACCTCACCAAATGGCCAGTTGCTTCGTTTAGAGTTCACATAGCCGTCTGTTGCAAATAAGTGGTGCCCGTCAGAGTTCATTGGCTCAACTTTCCCGCCAAACCAACTTTTAGGGAATGAGTGCTCACGGTTATAGCAACCACCTTCAGCTTGATATTGACCACACTGATCAGTGACTTTTGTAAATTGTACGCTGTCATTACCTGATGGTTTTTCAGAGTACATATCTAAAATTGAACCGTCATTTTCAAAATAGGTATCAATATCAGCATCTTTTAATAGCGTCCAAACTGCCCCGTACCCTTGTCCATTATGATTATTAATAATGTTGTAGAGCGCAGTTTTAAGCTCATACCCTGTCTTACCTTCAGCGGCTTTGTAGTACTCACCTAAGCCTGACGTTGGTGGAGTAACAGGTGGCGTAGTCGAACCACCAATTGAAAATGCTACAATTTCATTTGATTTAAATTCACCGCCTGAAGCCAGAGTTTTGCTAGCAGTTGCTAAGCTGTATGATCCATTGCCCGCAGTACAGCAGATTCCGTCGCCATACGAATCGGTAATTTCAAAGGTGTAATCACCATTTGGTAAACACATCTCGGCATTATTAGTGGTGTTATTACTGTAATCTTGACCAGTGTATAGAGTGTGGTTTGCCGATGTTTTTACTGCCCAGCTTGTTTCAGACGCATAATCATCAGTTACTAAAGTAAGTGTCACACTGGTATCAGAACAGCTTCCAGGGGTAACAGGCGGCGTAATGCTTTCCGTTGGCTGGAAATTATCTACATAGACGACTTCTGAGCCATCAAAACCGGATACATCGTAAAACCTTAGACCAACTTGAATATCTTTATTTGCAGTAGCAGAGTAGCTAAAGCTAACATCTTGCCATTGATTTTTTGTTCCGTTGTTGGAGTAGCCTTGGTAACCGTCAACATACAATCTCGCTTTTACATTTCCTTCAGTATGGTAAACCCCTACTGAGAAATTATAAGTTTTACCCTGCTCGACATTCACCGTTTGTAAGAAGTCTGTATTACTTTGACTGCCGGTATTCACTGTCACTTTTGCAGCTAACAGACCATTCTTAATTTGTTCAGAAGTTGGTGATACTGCAACTCCAGAATCAATTACCGACCATCCTGCAGGTGTGTTCCCTTCCCATGATTCAAAGTTACCATTTTGAATTTGCGCTTGTGCGCTGGCAGAGAGAAATACCGCCATTCCACTTAGTTTTATTATTCTATTTATCATATAACCTTCTGTTTGATTGGATTAAAATCAACATAAGATTAGATTTAATCAAAAATTTAATACGGTCTGACCTCTCATTTATAAATGTATGAACACCTTGTTTTATTGATATTTGTGACATTAAGCTTAAAAACCATACATATGGTTAATCAATTTGAATACTTAGAATGCCGTTCTGCTGGAATTATTCGAGTGACATAACATTTACATTACATTGTTTTGTTCTGTCTTGTGGAGTGAGATGGTGATTGGTGCATAGAAAAGATTGAGAATAGTATGAACATAAGTACAATGCGGAAATTAATAAAATTATCTTAAAGTTTACAGCTCAGCACATCATCGTCTTACCGTTTTGAAAAGTTCCAACACTTCTCATTATTCACGTCTTCGAAGCGAACGTTGTAAACCCATCAATTGTGCATTTATACAAAGGTCTGTCTCTTGGAAAAACATGAAGAAATTCTGGTCGCTATCCGCCAGATAATTCGAGCTATCGATTTACATTCAAAAAAACTAAGCAAAGAATATGGATTAACAGGTCCTCAGCTTATTTTGATGCGTGCTATCCAAGAAATGCATAATGTGACAATCAAAGAATTGTCGAACCATACGAATGTGAGCCAAGCGACTACGACTACAATTATCGACCGCTTAGAACATAATGGTTATGTGCAGCGCGTTCGTAGTGAATCAGATCGTCGTAAAGTACATGCGAATCTAACGGAAAAAGGTAAAGAGCTACTGAGCAATGCACCACAGCCGTTACAAGACAGCTTTGTAAACAAATTTCAGAATCTCGATGCATGGGAACAAAGTTTGCTTCTTTCTTCAATGCAGCGTGTATCTTCAATGATGAACGCCGAAGATATTGATGCGGCTCCTGTACTTCAGTTAGAAAGTATTGCAAAGCCTAGCTAAAGTTACCGACTGCAACTGATTTTGCTTTCATTGATGAAATTAAGTTTGATACAAAAAATGGCACTCATTGCGAGTGCCATTTTTCTATCTTCTATCTTCTATCTTCTATCTTCTATCTTCTATCTTCTAGAACAGCTTATACCGATTTGATTACTCGGCATGGGTTTCCAACCGCTACGCTGTTATCAGGTATATCTCGATTTACGACACTACCTGCACCAATTACACAATTATTACCAATCGTAACACCCGGTAGAATAGAAGCATTCCCGCCAACCCACACATCGTTACCTATACATATCTTCGCGCCGTATTCTGTTTTTTGACGCTCGATTGGATCAAGAGGATGCGTGCCTGTTGAGATCATTACATGTGGGCCAAACATTACATTCTCACCGATAGATACTTCACACACATCAACAATAGTCAGATTGTGGTTGGCATAGAAATTATTGCCTATTTTGATGTTGTATCCATAGTCACAGAAAAAATTAGGCTCCATATGAGCTTGGCCGTCAAACGATACTAGCTCTTTTAATATTGCCATTCGCTCATCTAATTTTACGGGATCAGCCAAATTGAATTGATGACACGCAGCCTTGGCATTCATTCTGTCTTTTAGTAATGTTTCATCCCAAGCATCGTAAGGAAGACCCGCGAGCATTTTTTCTTTTTCTGTCATTTCAAACTCCAAAATCGAAACAAAGCATCATGACTGCCACTTCAGTAACAGATAACTGGCGCTACTTTATCTCACTAAGGTCGAAGTCTCTGCCTACCTGCTTTCAATTTTGAGCTGTATTTAACATTCTGTGGTGCGATTTATTTAACGATTATAAATCTAATCAATACTAGCTCACTCACCTATTACTCATCCTTTACTGAAGTGTTATATAAGCATTGTATTAGACAAAATATTTAATACTGGTGAGCCTATAAAAGCTAATTTCGGATACCAAATGGTAGAACAGAAAAAGCAGCCAAATTGGCTGCTTTAAATTTCCTGCGAACTGAAAACTGATTAATACATTATGAATTCGTTAAAGTTGACTAAAATTCATAATTTACATTAAGTTCAACTGATTGCTCAGCGCCAAACCAACAGTTAGATTGGTCATAGCAGGTATAGTATTCTTCATTGAATAAGTTTGTAACAACCAGGTTAGCTGTAGCGCCAGATAAAGAATCACTTGCTGAACCTAAATCATAACCAATCGATGCATCAACAACTGTGTAAGATGGTACCTTACCTTGCGTATTCGCTGCATCCATTTGCATTTCACCAATATAACGTGCGCCCGCGCTGACTCTTGCGCCATCTAAAGCACCACCATAAACAAAGTAGTTACTCCAAAGGTTTGCAGCATGCTCAGGTACATAAATTGGAGTAGTGCCCACTAAGCTCTGATTAGAGTCTTCCGTGATTTCCATATCAAGATAGGTATAACTTGCATTCATGTCCCATGATTCAGTCACCGACCAACGACCTTCAAGCTCCATCCCTTGAGACCTTACTTCACCTAATTGAATTTTTGCTCGGTATGAAGGATCCGACGGATCAGCGGCAATAGCATCTGTTTTTGTAATATGGAAGTACGAAGCCGTTAACTCTTGTGACATATCTTGCGATAAGTACTTCACCCCTACTTCTACTTGCTCACCCAATTGCGGTTTTAAAGCGTTGCCGTTAATGTCTGACCCTGCTGCTGGCTCAAAGCTAGTGGCATAGCTAACAAATGGGGAGAAACCATTATCCAATTCGTATAATGCGCCAACTCGATATGAAAACTGGTCATGATCCGCTTCATCTTTGCCATCATAAGCTGGGAGTACACTGCTCTTATCATCACTAGCTTCAAATAGGTCATAGCGACCACCAGCAAGTAAGATTAGCGAATCGTATCTCACTTGATCTTGGAAATAGAAGCCCAACTGCTGAGTAGTGATATCGTGAGTTTCTTTGTAATTTTCTTGGAGCTGGCTCGGGTCTAACAAGTCATTGTTAGGGTTGTACGCATCAAACCCATAGAATGCGGCATTAGCTGTGTATTCTTTATACAGAGAGTCTCCCGACAGCTTCATATAGTCCACACCAAACAATAAGTTATGTTCAAGTCCACTCAACATAACCGCACCAGTGATTTGATTATCGATAGTAAAACTTTGAGAATCTTCTTCTGTGCTATAAACGTTTCGAATTAATTGACCAGTAGTCGAGTCAAAATTCGTTGCTCTATGGTAGGTATTCTTTTGAGTTAACGAAGCATCGGCATATCGAGCATTCTGCAGGAAGGTCCAGTTGTTGTTTATCTCATGATTGACCTTATAGCCAAGCATTATGACTTCACGATCAAATGTACTCCAATTCTTATCTCCCATTGAAACTGATGGTTCATGGAACTTAATCGCTTCTAGCGGCATTGCAGAATTTGTCCCCATTGATGGGTCATTCTGATAGTATAGATTAAAGTTAATCAGTGTCTTGTCAGATACTTGCCAATCTAAAGAAGGGGCAATCACATAGCGTTCTTCTTCAGCGTGGTCCACTTGGCTATCTTTCTTACGAGCCAAAGCGACTAAACGATACGAGAAGTCACTGTTTCCTATTTGCCCGGAAGTGTCTATCGAAACTTCCGTTAAATTGTTAGTACCTGCCGATAAGCCAACTCTTGTCGAGCCTTCTGCCTGCGGGGATTTAGCGATCATATTGACCATACCGCCAGGGGGCATAGCTCCATAAAGTACAGACGTAGGACCTTTGAAGATCTCCACTTGTTGCAAGGCAATAGGGTCAATTTGTGGCTGTAAGTTCCAACCCGTCAGGAATGGTAAAATTAAGCCATCATAATAACTTTGGTTATTGCTAAAGCCTCGAATTGAAAATGTATCGTACATCGTCACCGATGTGCCTTTTTGCTCTGTCACAACACCCGGAGCATAACGAAGCGCTTGGTTTAAAGACTTCACACCACGTTGTTCAAGTTGTTCACTGTCAATGACCGTAATACCCTGCGGTGTTTCTTCTGGCTCTAAAGCCGATTTAGTCGCGGTATTTCGATATGCTTTCCCTAAAATTGTCACTGTATCAATGTTCTTTTCAGCCGATGAATATGCTTCTTCAGCCTGAACTTGAGTAGAAAGAGCACTGAGCAGTGCTAATGCAAGCGATGAATACTTAAAACGAGTGTTGATCTTCATGTTTCCCTCGATACCAAACTTTATGCAAATAGTAATAAATCTCATTTGCATTGTATGTATTCAGAACGAAGATAATTAACAATTTGGTGCATGTTGACGGAGAATTTATTAAACGCTCATTAAATAAGCATCATTTATCGATAATGCAGGACTAAGTAAAGACGTGAATAGGTGAATAGGTGAATAGGTGAATAGGTGAATAGGTGAAAAAGATACGAATAAAAACGAGTAAACGAAACAAGCTAAAGAAAAACTGATGATAAGCTAGATCAGTAGAAAGACCCTTACCACTGATACATACCAATTGCACTAAAACAAGCCAATCACACTTTTATGATTGGCACCCAGTATTCCATCTCTGAGTTAGTACCTACGATATCAAAATCTTTCGGGTATATTTCTAGCTCATACCCGTCCACGCCTCGGTAACCGGAATTTGGTAACCAATTCAAAAGAAACCAGCTCAGAGTATGAGGTAAATCGCTGATTATTCCTTTATGTTTAACAACCGCGTAAGTTTGTGCAGGCACAGTCATGATTTCTAATTGTTTCGAAATTGAGCCATCGAGCGCCATACCAAGTGCCAGTGGAATCAACGTTTGTTGTTCAACTCCAGCCAAATACCTTATGTTTGTACCATCAAAATTAGCTTGAGTCATATCGATAACTCCAACTGCACTTAAGCTGGCTTTATCTTCACTACGTAATTCAGATTCAAGTAAAGACCATAATTGAGGCACTTTTTGTGCAAAATCAGGAGACAAAGAGAACAGCCCACTAATTTCCGTTTTAAGCCCTTTAACGACGAACGCTTCCTTGGTATCAATTCGAACTTCAACAAAACGTAACGCACTAGAAGCGATAGGTTCAAAGCTCTTCGTCATACCAATTGGTTTCTTTAATCCGACTCGTTGCCCTGCTTTTCGGTACTGGCTCGGACTAGCACCAAACATGTTTTTAAAAGAGCGGCTAAAGCTGATTTCAGAGTTAAAGCCCAAATTTAAAGCAATATCAATAATTCGCTCAGACGTGTCTAGCAAGGCTTCCGCTGCTTGGCTTAACCTCAGCTCTCGAACATAGTTCGCAACTGTCATTCCTGTTTCAGCTTGAAACACTCTTTGAAGCTGCCAGCGAGACCAACAGCTTTTTTTCGCTATGTCTTCTAACGTCAACTGAGCATTTAAGTTTGAATGGATGAAACTAAGCACTCGACTGATTCGGTCAAACGATAGAGTGTTTTTATGTTGGCTAATTTTGATATCCACGACTGATGACTTTTACTAATCTGATACTTTTATCATCCAAATCCATAAGCGTCACGAATTGTTTCAATTTAAAGATCATAAGTGCTCGCTTTTAAGCACTGTGAAAATAAACAGATACTAGAAAATTACTCTTTATGATTAAGTGGCATTTGGTGGTTTACCTAAAAACTACCCATTGAAATTCTACATGCTAGGAGTAGAACTCACACCGACTAAAAAGGGTAGCACCTCTGTTGTTGATGATTTTATAAACCTGAATAAACTGTGGTTCTATGACCTTTGAGATCAATTAAAAAGCGATAAATGGGTGACCACGTTGATTCAACGGTTTAACAATCACCACTGCGGATCATTATAACCATTTATATAATTGATATTACAGTTTAAGGCGAAACGAAAATCAACAAACACAGTACGGATGGCAAGCATGTGCTCCGGTATCAAAACATATCCTTAAATTACGTATGATACCAAGTGTGCGTTGACATTTTAATTTATTATTTTTATTATAAAGGCAGTATTTATTGATAATAAAAATCATGCCAAACCTTCAAGCTTTACCTATTTTAAATTATATTAACCCTGTC
This sequence comes from Vibrio kagoshimensis, assembly GCF_050337535.1. Lineage (NCBI taxonomy): Bacteria > Pseudomonadati > Pseudomonadota > Gammaproteobacteria > Vibrionales > Vibrionaceae > Vibrio > Vibrio kagoshimensis. The sequence goes on along the minus strand of NZ_JAKJSZ010000023.1, from coordinate 30 downwards.
AAAAAAGAAATTCACAATATAGTTATATGC
>NZ_JAKJSZ010000022.1:0-92762 GCF_050337535.1 Vibrio kagoshimensis | reverse complement strand
TCACACTCCTTTCTTCAAGGGTTACCGTCCACAGTTCTACTTCCGTACAACTGACGTAACAGGCGATATCACTCTACCTGAAGGCGTAGAAATGGTAATGCCAGGTGACAACGTTCAAATGACTGTTGAGCTAATCGCTCCAATCGCAATGGACGAAGGTCTACGTTTCGCAATCCGCGAAGGTGGTCGTACAGTTGGTGCTGGTGTTGTAGCTAAAATCTTCGCTTAATAGCATTTAGATTTTTGTACACTCTTCATTAGAATAGAAGAGCACGCATCTGAAAAAGGGGAGCTTCGGCTTCCCTTTTTGTATTTTAGTTATAAGTAAAACAGAACACTTTTTTTTGCTGTCTAGTAAATACTGCCAATAGATACAGTTGCTTAAAAATTTCCCTTTATGCTCATCCCTTAGCGCATTACTTCCAATCTAGTGCTTTGTCATTCTCCTATAACAAAATGTTCTAGAATTACCTCAAATAGAACTGGTAATAAGAATGATTACTTTTTATATTTGTAATTAAGCAAGTTTCTGGAAAATTATATGTTCGTTTGTTTGTGTCATGGCGTGTCGGATAAAACAATTCGTAAGCTCGTTGTCGAAGAAGGCATTACTGATATTAGAGGGCTAAAAAAATGTACGGCACTAGGTAGCCAATGTGGTAAGTGTGTACGACCAGCAAAAGAGATTATCAATGAATTCGCAAAAGACCTGTTCAAACAGGCAAGTTAGTCGCTAAAGCTTAATACTAACTTTTTGACAGTTCTCGAATTGGTTCTACAGTTAGAAGAGCCAAAGAGGAGGGCTGTGCTATGAAAGGTGATCCAATCATTATTCAACATCTCAACAAAATCCTAGGTAATGAGCTTGTTGCCATCAATCAATATTTCCTACATGCAAGAATGTACAAAGACTGGGGATTAAAACATCTCGCAGATAAAGAGTATCATGAGTCTATCGATGAAATGAAACATGCTGACCACTTAATAGAACGTATACTCTTTCTTGAAGGTCTTCCAAACTTACAAGACTTAGGGAAATTAAATATTGGTGAAGATACCAAGGAAATGTTAGAAAGTGATCTAGATGTTGAGATGAAAGCAATTCCAGATTTAAAGAATGCAATTGCATACGCTGAAGACACGCATGACTATGTTTCTCGTGATCTATTCCAAGATATCCTAGAAGATGAAGAAGAACATGTCGATTGGCTGGAAACACAGCTCGGTCTAATAAAATTAACAGGTATAGAAAACTATCTACAAGCGCAATATGTTGATGAAGACGATGCATAAAAGCAAAACAGCGGTTCTTAGTCAAAACTAAGAACCGATTCATTTCTTCCTAAAAAATACTCTGCTGAAAACCTCTCGATTAATTTTCAAACACTACTTGCAACCTATTATGTGATCTGTATAATGCATCGCACTGGCTAACGCTGGTTGTGAACCAATAAGCGATGAGGAGCAGGCGAAGCCTGGTAATGTATACTCAGCTTATGTTCGCGGTTAATATAAATAGTTGTTCTCTCTTGAGAAAAACTTAAAAAGTTAACTGACAATGCGTCCTAATTTTGGATGCTACGGTTTCACATAAATCAATCGGCATTCTCTCGTCTTTTCGAGCTTGAGTGGCGATATTGTTTGTGTAATTAATTATTATTGGAGCTCTGTCTCATGCAGAACCAACGTATTCGTATCCGCCTTAAAGCTTTCGATTACAAGTTAATCGATGCTTCAACTGCGGAAATCGTTGAAACAGCAAAACGTACCGGCGCACAGGTTCGTGGTCCTATTCCACTACCTACTCGTAAAGAGCGTTTCACTGTTCTTACCTCTCCACACGTCAACAAAGATGCACGTGACCAGTACGAAATTCGTACTCACAAGCGTTTGATCGACATCGTTGAGCCAACAGACAAAACTGTTGATGCTCTAATGCGTCTTGATCTTGCTGCTGGCGTTGATGTTCAAATCAGCCTAGGTTAAGGGAGATAAGAATAATGATTGGTCTAGTCGGACGTAAAGTGGGTATGACCCGCGTATTTACTGAAGAAGGCGTTTCTATCCCAGTAACTGTTGTTGAGGTTGAAGCGAACCGTATTTCTCAAGTTAAAACTCTTGAGACAGACGGCTACGCAGCAATCCAAGTAACTACTGGTGCTAAGAAAGCTAACCGTGTAACTAAGCCTGAAGCTGGTCACTTTGCGAAAGCTGGTGTTGAAGCAGGCCGCGGTCTTTGGGAATTCCGTTTAGAAAACGGTGAAGAGTTTGAAGTTGGCGCTGAGCTAAACGTAGAACTTTTCAATGAAATTAAAAAAGTAGACGTTACTGGTACATCTAAAGGTAAAGGCTTCCAAGGCGCTATCAAGCGTTGGAACTTCTCTACTCAAGATATGACTCACGGTAACTCTTTGTCTCACCGTGCACCGGGTTCAATTGGCCAATGTCAAACTCCAGGTCGCGTGTTTAAAGGCAAGAAAATGGCAGGTCACATGGGTGCTGAGCGTGTTACGACTCAAAACCTAGAGATCGTACGTGTTGACGCTGAGCGCAATCTGCTTCTTATTAAAGGTGCAGTACCAGGCTCAACAGGCGGTAACGTGATCGTAAAACCTGCTGTTAAAGCATAACGTCTAGGAGTAAGTAATGGAATTGATAGTTAAAGGTGCTGATGCACTAACTGTTTCCGAGACTACTTTCGGACGTGACTTTAACGAAGCTCTAGTACACCAAGTAGTTGTTGCATACGCAGCAGGTGCTCGTCAAGGTACTCGTGCTCAAAAGACTCGTTCTGAAGTATCAGGCGGCGGTGCTAAGCCATGGCGCCAAAAAGGTACTGGCCGTGCACGTGCTGGTACAATTCGTAGCCCAATCTGGCGTACAGGTGGTGTTACTTTTGCTGCGAAACCACAAGATCACAGCCAAAAAGTAAACAAAAAAATGTACCGCGGTGCTATGAAGAGCATTCTGTCTGAGCTAGTTCGTCAAGAGCGTTTAATCGTTGTTGATAACTTCTCTGTAGAAGCACCAAAAACAAAAGAATTAGTAGCTAAACTTAATGAACTTGAGTTAAGCGACGTTCTGATTGTAACTGGCGAAGTAGATGAGAATCTATTCTTAGCTGCTCGTAACCTATATAAAGTTGATGCACGTGATGTTGCTGGTATTGATCCAGTATCTCTAATTGCATTCAACAAGGTTCTAATGACTGCTGACGCAGTTAAGCAAGTTGAGGAGATGCTGGCATGATCACTGAAGAGCGTCTACTAAAAGTTCTACGTGCTCCACACATCTCTGAAAAAGCAACTATGGCGGCTGAGAAAGCGAACACTATCGTTTTCAAAGTAGCTAAAGATGCAACTAAGAAAGAGATCAAAGCAGCTGTAGAAAAGCTATTCGAAGTTGAAGTTAAATCTGTAAATACTCTTGTTCTTAAGGGTAAGACTAAGCGTCAAGGTATGCGTGAAGGCCGTCGTTCAGACGTTAAGAAAGCCTACGTTACTTTGAAAGAAGGTCAAGATCTTGACTTCGCTGGCGGTGCGGAATAACAGGAGTAGTTAAAAATGGCTATTGTTAAATGTAAGCCGACTTCCCCTGGTCGTCGTCACGTCGTTAAAGTTGTTAACGCTGACCTACACAAGGGTAAGCCATACGCTCCACTTTTAGAGAAAAACTCTAAGAATGGCGGTCGTAACAACAACGGTCGTATTACAGTACGTCACATTGGTGGTGGTCACAAGCACCATTACCGTGTTGTTGACTTTAAGCGTACTAAAGATGGTATCCCAGCGAAAGTTGAGCGTCTAGAATACGATCCAAACCGTAGTGCTAACATCGCTCTAGTTCTGTACGCAGACGGTGAGCGTCGTTACATCATTGCACCAAAAGGTGTTCAAGCAGGTGATCAGATCCAATCTGGTGTAGATGCGGCAATCAAAGCAGGTAACACTCTGCCGATGCGCAACATCCCAGTAGGTTCTACTGTACACTGTGTTGAACTTAAGCCTGGTAAAGGTGCTCAACTAGCTCGTTCGGCTGGTGCTTATGCTCAAATCATCGCTCGCGATGGTGCATACGTAACTATCCGTCTACGTTCTGGTGAAATGCGCAAAGTACTTTCTGAAGGTCGTGCAACGATCGGTGAAGTTGGTAACTCTGAGCATATGCTACGTGAACTTGGTAAAGCTGGTGCTTCACGCTGGCGCGGCGTACGTCCAACCGTACGTGGTGTAGTAATGAACCCGGTGGATCACCCACATGGTGGTGGTGAAGGCCGCACATCTGGTGGTCGTCACCCAGTTTCTCCTTGGGGCGTTCCTACTAAGGGCTTCAAGACTCGTAAGAACAAGCGCACTGACAAGTACATCGTACGTCGTCGCACTAAATAATTTATAAAGAGGAATCGCCATGCCACGTTCTCTCAAGAAAGGTCCTTTTATTGACCTACACTTGCTGAAGAAGGTAGAGAAAGCGGTGGAAAGCGGAGACAAAAAGCCTATTAAGACTTGGTCCCGTCGCTCAATGATCATCCCAACAATGATTGGTTTGACCATCGCTGTCCATAATGGTCGTCAGCACGTTCCAGTTTTCGTTACCGAAGAAATGATCGGTCACAAACTGGGCGAATTTGCACCAACTCGTACTTATCGCGGTCATGCTGCAGATAAGAAAGCTAAGAAGAAATAAGGAGTAGATGATGGAAGCTTTAGCTAAACATAACTTTGCTCGTATTTCTCCACAGAAAGCTCGCTTAGTTGCAGACCAAATTCGCGGTAAGTCGGTAGACCAAGCTCTAGAAATTCTAACTTTCAGCAACAAAAAAGCTGCTGTTTTAGTTAAGAAAGTTCTTGAGTCAGCTATCGCTAACGCGGAACATAACGAAGGTGCAGATATCGACGATCTAAATGTCGCTAAAATCTTCGTAGATGAGGGCCCTATCATGAAGCGCATTATGCCTCGTGCTAAAGGTCGTGCGGATCGTATCTTGAAGCGTTCAAGCCACATCACTATTGTTGTAGCAGATCGCTAAAGACTAGGAGAGTAAGCAATGGGTCAGAAAGTACATCCTAATGGTATTCGTCTTGGCATCGTCAAGCCTTGGAATGCTACATGGTTTGCTAATACCAACGAATTCGCTGACAACCTAGACGGCGACTTCAAGGTACGTCAGTTCCTTACAAAGGAACTACAAAAAGCATCATTATCTCGTATCGTTATCGAGCGTCCAGCTAAGAGCATCCGTGTGACTATTCACACTGCTCGTCCTGGCGTTGTTATCGGTAAGAAAGGTGAAGACGTAGAGAAGCTACGCGCAGCTGTAGCTAAAATCGCAGGTGTACCAGCGCAAATTAACATCGCTGAAGTACGTAAACCTGAGCTAGATGGTCAGCTTGTAGCTGATAGCATCGCGTCTCAACTAGAGCGTCGTGTTATGTTCCGTCGTGCAATGAAGCGTGCGGTACAAAATGCTATGCGTCTAGGCGCTAAAGGCATCAAAGTACAAGTAGGTGGCCGTCTAGGCGGCGCTGAAATCGCACGTTCAGAGTGGTACCGTGAAGGCCGTGTGCCTCTACACACTCTACGTGCAGACATTGATTACGCAACTTCTTCGGCTCACACTCAATACGGTGTGATCGGCATTAAAGTTTGGATCTTCAAAGGTGAGATTCTAGGCGGTATGCCAGCTGCTAACGCAGTAGAGCCTAAAGGCGATAAGCCTAAGAAGCAGCGTAAAGGCCGTAAGTAAGGAGTCGAACGATGCTACAACCAAAACGTACTAAGTTCCGCAAGGTTATGACTGGTCGTAACCGTGGTCTAGCTAAAGGTACTGAAGTAAGCTTCGGCGAATTCGGTCTTAAAGCTGTTGGCCGTGGTCGCCTGACTGCACGTCAAATCGAAGCGGCACGTCGTGCTATGACACGTCACATTAAACGTCAAGGTCAAATCTGGATCCGTGTGTTCCCAGACAAGCCTATTACTGAAAAGCCTCTTGAAGTTCGTCAAGGTAAAGGTAAAGGTTCAGTTGCGTACTGGGTTGCTCAAATCCAACCTGGCAAGGTTATGTACGAGATGAATGGCGTACCTGAAGAGTTGGCACGTGAAGCGTTCCGCCTAGCGGCGCGTAAACTGCCTGTTAAAACTACTTTTGTAACTAAGCAGGTGATGTGATGAAAGCACAAGATCTACGCGAGAAAAACGTTGAAGAGCTTAATGCTGAGCTATTGAATTTGCTACGTGAACAGTTCAACTTGCGCATGCAAGCTGCTACTGGTCAACTTCAGCAAACTCATACTCTAAAAGCTGTACGCCGTGATATCGCACGTGTGAAAACTGTTTTGACTGAAAAGGCAGGCGCATAATGAGCGAGACTAACCGCATCCAGCAAGGCCGTGTAGTAAGTGACAAGATGGACAAGTCTATCGTAGTTGCTATTGAGCGCACTGTAAAACACCCAATTTACGGTAAGTTCATCAAACGCACGACCAAAGTACACGCACACGACGAAGACAACATTTGTGGCCTAGGCGACAAAGTTGAAATCGCTGAGTGTCGTCCTCTGTCTAAGACTAAGTCTTGGACATTGGTTAAAGTTATAGCAAAAGCGAAGATTTAATCATCGTAAAGCTATGACTTATAAGCGGCTCCAAAGTTTTTTTGGAGCCGCTTGTTTTTTGTCTACCCAATTGAAAAAAAGGGTGGTACAATTCGCGTCCCTTTTAAAGAGGCAGCCCGACCCGAGAGGGTCTAGTTTTAAACATATAGCGGAGCACTAACAATGATCCAAATGCAAAGTACACTTGACGCTGCAGATAACTCTGGTGCGCGCAAGGTAATGTGTATTAAGGTCCTGGGTGGCTCTCACCGCCGTTATGCACATATCGGTGACATCATCAAGGTTACAGTGAAAGAAGCAATTCCTCGCGGTAAAGTAAAAAAAGGTGATGTTCTGAAGGCGGTAGTAGTGCGCACCCGTAAAGGCGTTCGTCGCCCAGACGGTTCTGTCATTCGCTTCGACAGTAATGCTTGTGTATTGTTAAATGACACTACTGAGCAACCAGTCGGCACACGTATCTTTGGTCCTGTGACTCGTGAACTTCGTAATGCGAAATTCATGAAGATTGTGTCACTAGCACCTGAAGTTCTGTAAGGAGCGGCAACATGGCAGCTAAAATCCGTCGTAACGACGAAGTAATCATTCTTGCTGGTAAAGATAAAGGCAAGAAAGGTAAAGTAACTAAGGTTCTGACAACTGGTAAAGTTATCGTTGAAGGCATCAACCTTGTTAAAAAACACCAAAAGCCTGTACCGGCTCTAGGTCAACAAGGCGGCATCGTTGAACAAGAAGCAGCAATTGATGCTTCTAACGTTGCAGTTTTCAACGCGGCTACTGGTAAAGCAGACCGCATCGGTTTCCGTATTGAAGATGGTAAGAAAGTTCGTTTCTTTAAATCTAACGGCGAAATCGTTTCTAACTAATTAGAAGTAATTTGGAGTTCTACTATGGCGAAACTGCATGATTACTACAAGTCGTCTGTAGTCGCTGAGCTTACCAAAGAGTTCAGCTACACAAGCGTCATGCAAGTCCCTAGGATTGATAAAATCACCCTAAACATGGGCGTTGGTGAAGCAATCAACGATAAGAAACTGCTAGAAAACGCAGCATCTGATATGGCAACGATCTCTGGTCAAAAGCCACTTATCACGAAAGCTCGTAAATCTGTAGCTGGTTTCAAAATTCGTGAAGGCTACCCAATTGGTTGTAAAGTAACCTTGCGTGGTGAGCGCATGTGGGAATTTTTAGAGCGTTTAATCTCTATTGCTCTTCCACGTGTACGAGATTTCCGTGGTGTTAGCGCTAAGTCTTTTGACGGACGCGGTAACTACAGCATGGGCGTTCGCGAGCAAATCATCTTTCCGGAAATCGACTACGATAAAGTCGATCGTATCCGCGGTCTTGATATCACTATCACGACAACCGCTGGTTCCGATGAGGAAGGCCGAGCTCTGCTGGCTGCCTTTAACTTCCCATTCCGTAAATAGGGTGTAGGGTTACTGTTATGGCTAAACAATCAATGAAAGCACGTGAAGCTAAACGTGCGAAACTAGTAGCAAAATTCGCTGAAAAGCGTTCTGCGCTAAAAGTTATCATTAGCGATGTTAACGCATCTGAAGAAGATCGTTGGAATGCGGTTCTTAAACTGCAATCCCTTCCGCGTGATTCAAGTGCATCACGTCAGCGCAACCGTTGCAACCAAACTGGTCGTCCACACGGTTACCTACGTAAATTCGGTCTAAGCCGTATTAAGGTTCGCGAAGCTTGCATGAAAGGCGAGATTCCGGGTCTTCGTAAGGCTAGCTGGTAATTGCCACTTAATCATTTGGAGTATATCTTATGAGCATGCAAGATCCGATTTCGGATATGCTGACCCGCGTTCGTAACGGTCAGGCAGCAAACAAAGTTGCTGTAAAAATGCCTTCTTCAAAGCTTAAAGTTGCAATTGCTGCATTACTTAAAGCTGAAGGTTACATCGTAGACTTCGCTGTTAACAGCGAAGCAAAACCTGAGCTAGAAGTTACTCTTAAGTACTTCCAAGCTAAACCTGTAATCGAGCAAATCAAACGTGTATCACGTCCAGGTCTTCGAGTTTATAAAAATAAAGACTCGCTACCGACTGTGATGGGTGGTCTTGGTATTGCTGTTGTTTCAACTTCCAAGGGTCTGATGTCTGACCGTGCTGCTCGCAAGGCAGGTCTTGGCGGTGAAATCATCTGTTACGTAGCTTAATAAGGAGTAGATTATGTCTCGTGTTGCTAAAGCACCTGTCGCTATTCCAGCTGGCGTAGAGGTGAAACTAAACGGCCAAGAAATCACTGTAAAAGGTGACAAAGGTGAGCTAACTCGCGTTCTAAACAACGCAGTAGTGATTGCACAGGAAGAAAACAACCTAACTTTCGGTCCACGCGAAGGTGTTGCTAACGCTTGGGCACAAGCAGGTACTGCTCGTGCACTTGTTAACAACATGGTTGTTGGTGTTACTCAGGGCTTTACTAAGAAGCTAACTCTTAAAGGTGTAGGTTACCGTGCTGCTATGAAAGGCAACGCTGTAGGCCTTACTCTTGGCTTCTCACATCCAGTAGAGCACGCTCTACCTGAAGGTATTAAAGCAGAGTGCCCTAGCCAAACTGAGATCGTTATTACTGGTTGCGATAAGCAATTAGTTGGTCAAGTTGCGGCTGACATTCGTTCTTACCGTGAACCTGAGCCTTATAAAGGTAAAGGTGTTCGTTACGCAGATGAAAATGTGCGTACTAAAGAAGCTAAGAAGAAGTAAGGTAACACTATGGATAAGAAAGCATCTCGCATCCGTCGTGCTACACGCGCACGTCGTAAGATTGCAGAACTTGGTGCAACTCGCTTGGTAGTACATCGTACTCCACGCCATGTGTACGCTCAAGTTATCGCATCTAATGGCTCTGAGGTTATCGCCGCAGCTTCTACTGTAGAAAAAGCGATCCGTGAGCAAGTGAAGAGTACTGGTAACATCGATGCAGCTGCAGCAGTTGGTAAAGCTGTTGCTGAGCGCGCTCTTGAAAAAGGCGTAGCTTCAGTTGCATTTGATCGTTCTGGTTTCCAATACCACGGTCGAGTAGCGGCGCTAGCAGATTCTGCTCGCGAAGCTGGTCTGAAATTCTAAGGTAGGGTTGGAAGATGGCTAAAGAACAACAACAAGCTAATGATTTGCAAGAAAAGCTAATCGCAGTTAACCGTGTATCTAAGACGGTTAAAGGTGGTCGAATCATGAGCTTTACTGCACTAACTGTAGTTGGTGACGGTAATGGTCGCGTAGGTTTCGGTTACGGCAAAGCTCGTGAAGTACCTGCTGCGATTCAAAAAGCAATGGAAAAAGCGCGCCGTAACATGGTTACAGTTGCACTTAACGAAGGCACACTTCACCACCCGGTGAAAGGTCGTCATTCGGGCTCTAAAGTTTACATGCAGCCAGCTGCAGAAGGTACAGGTGTAATCGCCGGTGGCGCAATGCGTGCTGTACTTGAAGTTGCAGGCGTACATAACGTACTTTCTAAAGCATACGGTTCAACGAACCCTATCAACGTTGTTCGCGCAACGATTGGTGCTCTAGCAGACGTTAAGTCACCAGAAATGGTTGCTGCTAAACGTGGTCTAACTGTTGAATCTATTTCGGAGTAAGAACACGATGGCAACTATTAAAGTAACTCAAACTAAAAGCTCAATTGGTCGCCTACCTAAGCACAAAGCGTGTCTTAAAGGTTTAGGTCTTCGTCGCATCAACCATACAGTAGAACTTGAAGATACTCCGTGCGTACGCGGTATGATCAACAAGGTTTACTACATGGTTAAGATTGAGGAGTAATCAGAAATGCGTTTGAATACTCTATCACCGGCTGCTGGCTCTAAACCTTCTAAGAAGCGTGTAGGTCGTGGTATCGGTTCTGGCCTTGGCAAAACTGCTGGCCGTGGTCATAAAGGCCAAAAGTCACGTTCTGGCGGCTCTGTTCGTCCAGGTTTTGAAGGCGGTCAAATGCCTCTAAAACAACGTCTACCTAAATTCGGTTTCACTTCTCGTAAGAGCCTAGTGTCTGCTGAAGTTCGTCTAGCTGAGCTAGCGAAAGTAACAGGTGACGTAGTTGATCTTAACAGCCTTAAAGCTGCTAACGTTATCACTAAGAACATTGAATTTGTAAAAATCGTTCTTTCTGGTGACCTTAGTAAAGCTGTGACTGTTAAAGGTCTACGCGTGTCTAAAGGCGCTAAAGCTGCAATCGAAGCTGCAGGCGGCAAAATCGAGGAATAATCTCGAGGAACGAGGTACAGATGGCTAAGAAACCAGGACAAGATTTTCGTAGTGCTCAGAGCGGCTTAAGTGAACTAAAGTCGCGCTTATTATTCGTAATTGGTGCACTTTTAGTATTCCGAGCCGGCTCTTTTGTGCCGATCCCTGGTATTGACGCGGCTGTACTTGCCGATTTGTTCGAACAGCAAAAAGGTACCATCGTAGAAATGTTTAACATGTTCTCCGGTGGTGCTCTTGAGCGTGCATCTATATTAGCATTGGGCATTATGCCGTATATTTCGGCATCTATTGTTGTCCAATTGCTAACTGTAGTTCATCCAGCGTTAGCGGAACTCAAGAAAGAGGGTGAAGCAGGCCGTCGTAAGATAAGCCAATATACACGCTACGGCACGCTTGTACTTGCAACATTCCAAGCTATTGGTATTGCAACTGGCTTACCAAACATGGTCGATAATCTGGTTGTTATCAACCAAACCATGTTTACGCTAATTGCTACCGTGAGTTTAGTAACTGGTACCATGTTTTTAATGTGGTTAGGTGAACAAATCACTGAGCGAGGAATCGGTAATGGTATTTCCATTCTGATTTTTGCAGGTATTGTTGCTGGATTGCCTTCAGCAATCGGTCAAACAATCGAGCAAGCGCGTCAAGGTGAATTGCACGTACTTCTTCTACTGTTTATTGCGGTATTATCTTTTGCTGTAATCTACTTCGTAGTTTTCATGGAGCGTGGTCAACGTCGTATCGTCGTTAACTATGCAAAGCGTCAACAAGGTCGTAAGGTTTTTGCAGCACAAAGTTCACACTTGCCTCTTAAAATTAATATGGCAGGCGTAATACCAGCAATTTTTGCATCTAGTATTATTTTGTTCCCAGGAACATTAGCGCAGTGGTTTGGTCAAAATGGTGAGAGCAGCGCATTCGGTTGGTTAACTGATGTGTCTTTGGCTCTTAGCCCTGGTCAGCCTTTGTATGTAATGCTTTATGCAGCAGCGATTATTTTCTTCTGTTTCTTTTATACAGCGTTGGTATTTAACCCTCGCGAAACAGCAGATAACTTGAAGAAGTCTGGTGCATTCGTACCCGGTATCCGCCCAGGTGAGCAGACAGCGAAATATATCGATAAAGTGATGACTAGATTAACCCTTGCAGGTGCTCTATACATTACTTTTATATGTCTGATTCCTGAGTTCATGATGGTCGCGTGGAACGTTCGTTTCTACTTTGGCGGCACTTCACTACTAATCGTAGTGGTAGTTATCATGGATTTCATGGCACAGGTACAGACTCATCTGATGTCACAACAGTATGATTCTGTGTTAAAGAAAGCGAATTTGAAAGGCTACGGTCGTTAATCGACAGTAACATTTCAATTCCATTTACGGAGTTTAGCAATGAAAGTTCGTGCTTCCGTTAAAAAAATCTGCCGTAACTGTAAAGTTATCAAGCGTAACGGTGTCGTTCGCGTGATTTGCAGTGAGCCAAAGCATAAGCAACGCCAAGGCTAATTAGCAGAAATTTTTACTTGAAATACAAGGTAGAGTCGAGTATATTTCTCGGCCTACCTTTTGCGTGCAAAAGAAGTAGTATGCCGCAGCGTATCCATAACGGGCTTTGCTGCGGATAATTCTTTTATGAACCCCTTAGGAGTGAATAATGGCCCGTATAGCCGGCATTAACATTCCTGATCATAAGCATTCTGTAATTGCATTAACTGCAATCTACGGTATTGGTAAAACTCGCTCTCAAGCTATTCTAGCTGAAGTGGGTATTGCTGAAGATGCTAAGATCAGTGAACTAACTGAAGAGCAGATCGATCAACTGCGTGATGGTGTAGCTAAATACACTGTAGAAGGTGATCTACGTCGTGAAGTATCGATGAACATCAAGCGTCTTATGGACCTTGGCTGTTACCGCGGTCTTCGTCATCGTCGCAGTCTACCACTACGTGGACAGCGTACTAAAACCAACGCTCGCACCCGTAAGGGTCCGCGCAAGCCGATCAAGAAATAGTCGGATAAGGTAGAGTACAATGGCAAAACAACCAACTCGCGCGCGTAAGCGCGTACGCAAGCAAGTAGCTGATGGCGTAGCGCACATCCATGCTTCTTTCAACAACACAATCGTAACTATCACTGACCGTCAAGGCAATGCTCTTGCATGGGCTACAGCAGGTGGTTCAGGTTTCCGTGGTTCTCGTAAATCTACTCCGTTCGCAGCACAAGTTGCAGCTGAGCGTTGTGGTGAAATGGCTAAAGAATATGGCCTAAAGAACTTGGAAGTTATGGTTAAGGGTCCAGGTCCAGGTCGCGAATCTACTGTTCGTGCACTGAACGCTGCTGGTTTCCGTATCACTAACATTGTTGATGCGACACCAATCCCTCATAACGGTTGTCGTCCACCTAAGAAACGTCGCGTTTAAGTTTCGTTTCTAGGAATATTGGAGAAAGATCATGGCAAGATATTTGGGCCCTAAGCTTAAGCTTAGCCGTCGCGAAGGTACTGACTTATTTCTTAAGTCTGGTGTCCGTGCGATCGAGACCAAGTGTAAAATTGATAACGCACCAGGTGTACACGGCGCTCGTCGCGGTCGTCTATCTGAGTATGGCGTTCAGCTTCGTGAGAAGCAAAAAGTTCGTCGTATCTACGGCGTTCTAGAAAAGCAATTCCGTAACTACTACAAAGAAGCTGCACGTCTTAAAGGCAACACAGGTGCAAACCTACTTCAGCTTCTTGAAGGTCGTCTTGATAACGTAGTTTACCGTATGGGTTTTGGTGCTACTCGCGCTGAATCTCGTCAACTAGTTAGCCACAAGTCTATCCTAGTTAACGGTAAAGTTGTAAACGTTCCTTCTTTCAAAGTAGCGGCAAATGACGTTGTATCTATTCGCGAGAAAGCTAAACAGCAATCTCGTATTAAAGCTGCTCTAGAAGTTGCTGAACAACGTGAAAAGCCAACTTGGATTGAAGTAGATGCTGGCAAAATGGAAGGTACATTCAAGCGTATGCCTGAACGTTCTGATCTATCAGCTGACATCAATGAACACTTGATCGTCGAACTTTACTCTAAGTAAGGTTAAAAAAAGAGAGGACACAATGCAGGGTTCTGTAACAGAATTTCTTAAGCCGCGTCTTGTTGACATTGAACAGATCAATACGACACACGCGAAAGTAACTCTTGAGCCATTAGAGCGCGGTTTCGGCCACACTCTAGGTAATGCTCTTCGCCGCATTCTTCTATCTTCTATGCCGGGTTGTGCCGTAACAGAAGTTGAAATTGAAGGTGTGCTACACGAATACAGTACTAAAGAAGGCGTTCAGGAAGATATCCTAGAAATCCTTTTAAACCTTAAAGGTTTGGCTGTACGCGTTGCTGAAGGCAAAGATGAAGTGTTTATTACACTGAATAAATCAGGCTCAGGCCCTGTTGTTGCAGGTGACATCACCCACGATGGTGATGTAGAGATCGCTAACCCTGAGCACGTTATTTGTCACCTAACGGATGACAACGCTGAGATCGCTATGCGTATCAAAGTTGAACGTGGTCGTGGTTACGTTCCAGCTTCAGCTCGTATCCATACTGAAGAAGATGAGCGTCCAATCGGTCGTCTACTCGTTGACGCTACTTACAGCCCGGTTGATAAAATCGCCTATGCTGTAGAAGCTGCACGTGTAGAACAACGTACAGATTTGGATAAGCTTGTTATCGATATGGAAACGAACGGTACTCTTGAACCTGAGGAAGCAATCCGTCGTGCAGCTACAATTTTAGCTGAACAATTGGATGCGTTCGTAGATCTTCGTGATGTACGTGTACCTGAGGAGAAGGAAGAGAAGCCAGAATTCGATCCTATCCTACTGCGTCCTGTAGACGATCTTGAACTAACAGTTCGCTCTGCTAACTGTTTGAAAGCAGAAGCGATTCACTACATCGGTGATCTTGTACAGCGCACTGAGGTTGAGCTACTTAAAACGCCAAACCTTGGTAAGAAATCTCTTACAGAGATTAAAGATGTGCTTGCTTCACGTGGTCTTTCTCTAGGCATGCGTCTAGAAAACTGGCCACCAGCGTCAATCGCTGAAGATTAATCGAAAAGTTAGAAGGATTAGGTCATGCGCCATCGTAAAAGTGGTCGTCAACTCAACCGCAACAGCAGTCATCGCAAAGCGATGTTCAGCAACATGGCTAGCTCTCTTGTTCGTCACGAAGTTATTAAAACTACCGTGCCTAAAGCAAAAGAACTACGTCGCGTAATTGAGCCATTGATTACCCTAGCTAAGACAGACAGTGTTGCTAACCGTCGTCTTGCATTTGCACGCACTCGTGATAACGAAGTTGTTGCAAAACTATTTAATGAACTAGGCCCGCGTTTCGCGGCTCGCCAAGGTGGTTACACTCGCATTCTTAAATGTGGTTTCCGTACTGGTGATAAAGCTCCAATGGCTTACATTGAGCTTGTAGACCGCCCAGCTGCTGAAGAAGCTGCTGAGTAATCTATACTAGATTCTTAATACAAAAAGCCGAGCATTAGCTCGGCTTTTTTGCGTCTGTAATCACTTAGTTTATTATCCGAAAAGATATCTAGTTTACCAGTTAACTCTGTGAATTCAGGCTAGTTACATAACGCTATAAAAAAGAGCACTTATAGTGCCCTTTGATTTCTTGTTCTTTCTTTAACGACTTATTGCCAGATCGAACCTAAAGAGCTTAATAGTGAACTACTTGCACCTTGTGTTTGTAAAACTTGAAGGATGATTGGTGCGAAAGTAGTGACAAGAGATGGATCCATACCTAAGCTGCTAAACGCACTTTCAACTGCTCCTTTTGATTGAAGCAAAGATGTTAAACCTGAGCTTTCTAGTGTTGAAGCGCCTGGAATCAATGAAGATAACTCTTGAGAGTCAGATGTGCTTAGTGAATTTTGAGCTAATGCAAGAAGAGAACCTACACCACCTAGTGCTTGCTCTCCAGTAACTGAAGTTTCTTTTGCTAATGTGTCTGCGAGTGATGAACTTTCATTCTGCTGAGCCCACATGTCCACGGCAGCCATTAATGCTGTTTGGCTTAGTTGAGAATAATCAATACCAGATGTAATTGATGGGGTCGATGAATCAGAAGTGCTTGCACATGAGGTAACTGCTAAGCTGCATAGTGCAGTAATAAGTACTTTCTTCATTATTCGTCCTTAAGTAATAAAGTAATTAAACATCACCACTATAAACGAAAAACGGCGATGTTGTCACATCACCGTTGCATTATTTTAACTTTATTACTTGTAGCAGTCTGTTTTAACTACAGAATTGCTAGAAGCTCAACTTCAAATACTAGAGCCGCAAATGGTGGGATTGCAGCACCTGCGCCGCGCTCACCGTATGCTAGGTCTTGTGGAATGTATAGTTTCCACTTAGAACCTACAGGCATTAGTTGTAGAGCTTCAACCCAACCTTGAATTACGCCAGTTACTGGGAATTCTGCTGGTTGACCGCGAGATACTGAACTATCAAAAACAGTACCGTCTGTTAGCTCGCCGTGGTAGTGAACACGTACTTGTTTGTCAGACGTTGGAACTTCACCAGTACCTTCAGTTAGTACTTCGTATTGAAGACCAGACTCAAGAACTGTTACTTCTGAACGTAGAGCGTTATCAGTAAGGAAAGCTTCACCGTCGGCAGCTGCAACTTTAGCTAGTTCTTGACGAGCTGCTTCACCACGAGTGTGAAGTTCTTGTAGTGCATTGTTGATCTCGTCAATCTCAATAGCTGGCATATCGCCAGTAAGAGCCGTTGCGATACCAGCTGCGATAGCGTCAACGTTTAGGCCTTCAAGACCAGAACCTGCTAGTTGTTGACCCATTTGTAGGCCGATGCCGTAGCTTGCTTTTTGCTCTACAGTTTCAAATTTTACTTCAGACATGAATGTCACTCTTTTATCATTACTAAAAAGGTAAGAATACCAGTATTGAGAGCATGAAGAAACGGTTGGCTTGGTCAATTCCGGTTACGTTTGGCTACCGAATCACATTGACTGTAAATTTATGTACCTAGTTCTTGTTATGGTGGAAAGAACTATACTCAGTGCGAATTGCTTTTTATACTGTAGTTATTCATTTAAAAGGCGGAATAGTATGAATCGTCGTCAGAAAAAAAAGCAGAAAGTTGATCATTTAGCTTCCATTAAAGATAAGCTAAGTGCAGTTGACGTCTCTCAAGTGCGAAATCGCATTGCCGCTTTTTGGGCATTATTGCCGTCATTGCATCGAAAGCTACTCTTAGTTCTTGCTCCCATTGTTATTATTTTGTTCTTCATTCCGGTTCCAGAAGCTTCAAAAGATCCGCAAGAAGCTACCAGTCGAGTTGAATTAGAGATTAGTACTGTAGGTTTGAGTGAACAAGCAGGAGCTAAGCAGCAACCACTTCAATCAAATGATTGGCGTGAATATTTAGTACAGCAGGGTGATACGCTTGCCCAAGTATTTAGAAATAATAAGTTGTCTCAAGCTGATCTCAACGCTCTCGTCAAAATTGAAGGTCAAGATAAGCCGCTTAGTCAAATCAGAAAAGGTCAGTTGGTACGATTCAAACTACAGGAATCTGGTCAATTAGATATACTTCAGTTAGAGAAGGGGACATCGTCAGTGATGTTTTTCCGTTTATCTGATGGGGGGTTTGGTCGTAGTAAATAAAATTATTATTGACTGCCGCATTGAATTTAAAGAAGAGCTAATTGTTAGCTCTTTTTTCGTTTTTTAAATGGAGTGAGTGGAAGCACAATCAAAAGAATGCCAATCAATGTTATCCAGTCTGGTATTTCATCAAACCAAAGCACCCCGAATAATGCAACAAAGATAAGTCCTGAATATTCCGCTAGGGCAATTTCGCTTGAATGCGCCTTTTTATAAGCTAATACCGCCAGCCCGTTGTAGCCTAAAATCAGTGCTGCACTCAAAGCTATAAAGGCAATATTGGTATGACTGATTGGCTGCCAATACCCAACGGTTAATATAAACGAGGTAGGTAAGGATAATATGGTTGTCCACCATAAGGTGGTTATTACAGTTTGCTCTTTGGGTAACTTTCTAACCAGTATATTAAAAAGAGCAAGAGTGCATGCTGTTCCCAATGCAAATAGCGCCGCCCAATGAAATTGAGATGGTCGAAGAACAATTAAAACCCCAATAAAACCGATTATTGTGGCTAAAACTTTCCCTGCAGCTGGCTTCTCATTAAGCAAAACAGCAGAAAGGGGCAGCATTAAGAGAGGAGCTGTATAGAAAACAGCATTGGCGGTCGCTAGTGGTAAATAAGTGATAGCCATTACCATACAGCCGCTCCCAATAAGAATGAGGTGGGCTCTAATTAAAGTAATGCTTTTTTGTTGAAGTTTCTTTTGTGTTCTAGATTGTTTTAACCACAGAGGTGTGATTAAGACTAAGGAA
This sequence comes from Vibrio kagoshimensis, assembly GCF_050337535.1. Classification (NCBI taxonomy): domain Bacteria; kingdom Pseudomonadati; phylum Pseudomonadota; class Gammaproteobacteria; order Vibrionales; family Vibrionaceae; genus Vibrio; species Vibrio kagoshimensis. Next base: position 74,491 of record NZ_JAKJSZ010000022.1, on the reverse strand, counting down.
AACAACTGGCGAATGAACATGTACTGGAAAGGTTGAACATCACCTTGTAGTGCTTTCACTGCCACATCTGATAATGAAGCAAAAAAATTCCCTGCAACCAAAAGTAGGATTCCAATTGTAATATTACTCATGGTTGCCTCTGTTTTACTTCTTTTCTAAGCGCATATCGATGTGCGGAATATCATCTTCTAGATACATCTCTGAAATTCTTTTAAATCCATGTTGCTCGTAGTATTTTTCTAAGTGTTCTTGTGCGCCGATATCAATGGTTTGACTAGGGAATAATCTTTCAGTTTGGAGAAGAGCTTGAGTTAGTAATTGATGACCTAAACCATCGCCACGTGCAGATAAGCGTGTGGTGACTCTACCAATACTGACATTATCGAAGGTGACGCCTTGTGGAAGTAATCGCGCACATGCTACAAGTTTTGCGTCTTTATAACCAAGTAAGTGATGAACGCCGTTTACGGTATCTTTACCGTCAAGCTCTGGATATGGACATGTTTGCTCAACGACGAAAACATCAGTTCTTAATCGTAAGAGTTCGTACAACTGCTGAGTGGTGAGTTGTGAGAAAGGAATACACTGCCACGTAATCATATTTTCATCCTGAATTAAATTATGGCAGTGAATGTATCAATAGCGCTGTGGTTAATCATTAACAATTGTTAATTAATGCAGTTTTCATTTACTAGAGCGATCTGTATTTAGATCGCCTCTTTAAAGACGGTTATGAGTTATCCGCTATTCTCGTTTTAATTCTGCTTAGGCTGATTGCTGTGATCCCTAAATATGCCGCAACTTGGTTGTCATTAAGTCGCATCAAAAGGTCAGGATAATGTTCACAAAATAATTGGTAGCGTTGTTCTGGTGTATAAAGCAGCATGAAGCGCTCTTTGTTCTCTTTATACATTAATTGTGTCTCAAGCAACTTAAGGTAAAGAGGATTATTTTGCTCTCGCCATTCGACAAGCCATTTCATTGGGATTTCTAGCAAAGCAATAGGTGTGAGGGTTTCAAGTAAGTACGGGGAAGGCTGAGATTTGATTAAGCTTTCGAAGCCTATCACCCAATCATGCTCCCAGTAGAACTCTTTACTATACTGTTTTCCCTCCTCGGTTAGGTAACAAGCATGGCACAACCCTTCAAGTATAAAGTAAATGGAGTCTGCCATTTCTCCTTGGTTCACTAAAATATGTCGTGTAGGAAGCTCTATCGATTTAGCGACAGAGATAAGAGACTCTATCTCTTGATCACTAAAGTTATAGTTTTTTAGTTGTTCAATAAACGCTGAATGCATGTGTATCACCTAAGCCAAATAACTGCAGAAATCATCGCACTTATTTAGGCTTAGGTATAGACACCGTCTAATGATCTTTATGTCTGACTTGTTGGGCTTTAAAGCTCTGAAGTTAGGTTAAGTGATTGTTGATGTAGGCTTCTGCTTTGTCTCTTCCCATATACTTGCCTAAGGTTTTAAGTGGTACTTTGGGGAGGTTCACGACAATTAAACCGTCTAAAGCATCGTTAAATGCGGGGTCGACGTTAAAACAAACCAGCTTTCCATTCATGCCTAAATACTGTCTCAGTAAGACAGGTAAGCCTTTTCCTTGTTCCATACGAGACAGGACTTTCGATAGTAAAGGCACGCTGGCAAGTGATGACAATAAGTGGTTTTGCCAAAAAACTTTCTTGTTAGTACTCAATGGAGAGAGTGGGCTGACTAAATTTGCCTTTTCTTCATCGTAATGATGTATAGATAAAGTAGTCGCAATAAGTAAGCGGGCTGTGTGGCTGTAATCATTACTGATGCTAACAGGACCAAATAAGTGCGTGTATTTCGGGTTACGAGCAACAAATGTCGCAATGCCTTTCCATAGCAATAGTAGTGAGTTGAGGTTCTTCTGATAGGCTTTACTGACAACGGATCGACCTAACTCAATGCTGTGATCTAAAGTATCGATAAACTCTTGATTGTAGTTGAATAAGCTACGCGAGTAGAGGTGGCTTAAACCTTGTTCTGAGATGAGCTCGTCTACTAAACCTAATCGATACGCGCCTACTAGTTCTGATTTTTCGGTATTCCAAACAAAGAGTTGATTGTAATACAGATCATATTCATCCAAATCACAGGCGAGACCGCTGCCTTCTCCCACTTCTCTAAAACTCTCTTCTCTTACTCTGCCAATCTCTTGCATTAGGTTAGGTATGACTTGGCTCGGTGTACAATACACTTCAAAGACGCCTTGTTCTAAAAGCTTCATTTCGCTTGGAATCGATGCGATCTCTTTACTGAGTAGTACAGGGTCGATGGCAGAAATTATTGAAGTATCAAATAATGGGTTTGAGGTGCTTTCTGAAAATTGGTCATCTTCTTGGCTCATTAAATAGGTATTTAAACGAAGGTAATTAACGATATCCATATCTTGTTCGAAAGATTTAATTTCAGAATAAGGAATCGAAGAACCAATAGAGATGGAAATTGTAGAAGCCCGCTTATTCAGTAACTCTCGACCGAGGAGCGCTGTTCTAAGTAAAGGGTGTACACGACCTGCTTGGTAAAATAGTTCGCTGTTTTTGCCGTTGATGAAGATTGGCACTGTTGCTGCTTGATGGCGTTTAACAAACTTAGCAACAGACTTACTCCACTTGATATCGGTGAGAGTTCTGTCTTCCTTTGAGTAACTTGATACCTCACCAGCAGGAAAGACAATGAGCACACCACCATCAGCTAAGTGATGATTGGCATCTCGGATAGCTTTTGCATTGGTTTGCTTAGCTTGCTTGTTATTAAAGACATCAACACCGATAAATAGCTCATCGAGTTCAGGTAAGCGCTTCAATAATTCATTAGCAAGCACCTTAACATCTTGGCGTATTGATCCAACTAGATCGGCGAGGATTACTCCTTCAATTGCCCCTAAAGGATGGTTAGCCACAATAACGACAGGACCTTCTGTTGGGATATTAGTAGTTGATCCCGCTGCAATACTGTAGTCAATATTTAACGCAGACAAAGTATGATGCATGAATTCAAAGCTCGATAGCTCGGCTGGGCGCTGTTGATATATTTGATCAAGCTTAGATAGCCCTGTTGCCCACTCGACAACAGATTCACCTAAACCGAAAGGTGTATAACGAGGTAAACGAAAAGGACTATCAATCATAATTATTCTGCCTTATTAATGAAGTTATAAAGAAAACCATTTTGATTTTTTAGATCTTTTACTGTAAGAAATGCACCGCATAGCCAAACCAGACATGCCATTCCAAATAACAAGCCACCGTCGTATCCGATAATGTCACCTGTCGCATTAAACTCAGGCATTTGAATTCCGAGAGGCGTAAATAGGTGGAAGAAAATAGCGCCACTCATGATGCCGACACTCATGAGTGCTCCCATCCCATGAAACCTGCTGAAAAGTAGAAAGGCGGCAATAAGCTCTGCTATTCCAATTACATACCCACCGATTGATCCAAACCAATCAAGCCCGGACCATTCACCTAGAGTTCCAAATATATGGTCCGTCTCATATGAGCCTGTGAACTTAAAAAATAGCGACTGAATAAATACAAAAGCAATAAATGCTGAAGGAATATGTTTAAGTGGAGCGAATGTCATAGTGAATTCCTTAATTGATTAGCTGTGGCCAATTTTTATCGGCTTGCTGAATGTGTGCGTCTCTTTTTGTTTCCCAAAGATCTTTAATGTCTTGGTCATAATTGAGATACAACTTGTTGTTCACTATGCTCCACTGCAATGGATCTCCTGGTGCAAAGTCATTTTTAGCTGAAACTGCCCATGCACAATAGCCACCATATTGAGGAGCATATTTTTCAGGATTATTAACAAATAAAGTCAAATTGGTTTCAGTAGAAAAATACCAATCTGCGCCTTTGTACTCTGTTGTGAATTGCTTGCTTCCTTTCACTGGCTTGTTTTGTGAAAAATAGGCAACGGTGTCATAGCCATCAAGGGCTTTACTGCTGAAAATACCGGTATAAATTTCATCATCGGCGAAAGATAAAGGGCTGAGCAGTAATAAGAATGCTGTCAGTAGTTTTCTCATAATATTCTCCAGTTCTATGTGTTTAATGCTTCTGAAAGGTCAAAAGTGGATCGGTTTTGGCTAATTTCGTTAGCTGTTATTTGATGGCTAATTACTTGATGATTCGCTATTTGATACGTCTTGATTGTTTTGGATGCTCCCTGTTCCTGCGATGTTTCTTTTAATGAAGAACATGGTGAGCCAGGGCGGTAGAACATTGAGAAATCACCATTATTTGAATGCAAATGCGTAAAGCTAACTGTGTGTGCGTCTTCTCTATGCATGCATGTCGACATGTGGCTGAAATCAGGGTGATGATGAGAATGAAAGGCAAGCAGCGTTTCTTGTGATTTACCAGTTTGAGTCAGCTTTCGGTAAATGGTCTGGCGATAATGCACGACGTTAGATAAATCAAAGCCAGATGAAAATAAAGGCGAGTCAGTTTCATATATTGAGATTTGCTCACCATTCCATGTGTAAGCCATAACCTTTGGGTTCAATAGGCTTAGATTCGGAGAGAAAACTAATAGCGTAAATGGAGCAAATCGCTCAATTTCAAGTTGCTGAAATTGTTGCGAGACTTGTTCTGTAGTCGAACTGCTAGAAAGTTGCTTTAGCAAAAGACCACGGCTTAGGAGTGAACCAGCAGCAAGCTTCCCTTGATAGTTATTGAGTAAACATAAGGACAAGCCGAATTGATTCATGCTAATCCAACTTCCGCCACCCACAGGATCTAAAGGCATCAAAACATCCACACCATCTAAGGTGTATTTTTTAGGTGGTAACGCTAATGCTCGTGATTTTTGTTCGTCACGGTTAAAAAAGACTTGGTAGCCTTTCTTTTCTAGTAGCCAAGATACTGAGCACATTTTATTGCTCCCTCAGGTAGCTAGCGGTTGTTGGGGCGTAACCAAAAGCGTGGCAAGTTTGTATTTCTAAAAAAGTCGCGATCACTTTGATCATTGCGTAGTGGTGATTCGCGTGCAGAGCAGCAAAAGTGATCTCTCGTTCTATGTTTGATGGAATAGAATGAAAAACTTGGTTATTCATAGAGACTTCAGTTTCAATAGTAATCGCAGTACTGAGTAATATTGGATCAACCTGTTTTAGCCAGTTAATGACATATTGGATCTCGGATAGAGCTATCGTGCGCTCATTTTCTACTGCATGCCCTCTTCGGCGAGTGTTGTAATCCACCGTCAGATCTTCTTGAATGATGAGCGCATGAAAAAGATCGAGAGTGTGGCGTGTATGCTCACCAATAGAGCTTGTGATATGTGGCTTAGCACTGCATAGATAATCGCTATCTGAAATTGAGCAAAGAAATTCGTACCCTTGATTTAGAATTTCGATCGCTCCTGTCACACTTGAAGGCATGGTTATCTGCGGCGTTGCCTGTCTTATTTGGTTCATTAAAAATCCTCGAAACTGGTTTGATTTTCTTTATGAGATAAAGGGTTCAATCAATCGTCTTTTACTTTATCTATGCATTATTAGTCTTTGGGAAATGGCTTAATCGGTGCTCGGGTATTGCTGTACAAGCCGTTTTTCATCTTGCCAAGCATTGAATAACTCTTTGAGAGGTGGAGTGCGGTGACCACGTTTTTTTTGCTGCGCGCCAATCTCAAATAAAATTCGATATTGCTGGAGTAATGTGGAAAAAATTTCTTTCAGAGGTGTGTTTCGATCCCAGATATGCGCTGCTTCACTACTGGCTCCATTCACTTCGAGAATCGTAAAATCTTCGCCTTGCATTAATGTTTGGATGTCCTTGAATTTGATATCTAAACGACCGTAATAGAAGCCACCAAAATCATTGAAAATCGCATCCAACTTTTGGGTGAGTGCTTCAGATATGAACTGGTTACCGTTTCTGAAAATAGATCCACGGCTGTGGCTTCCTGCAAAAGCGAGTTGAAATTCTTCTCCGTTTTGAGGAATCCAATCCAATTTATCAATGTGTCTTGGGAGGTAAAGGTGGCTTAGTTGACCGGCTCTTGGGTGACTTTTGATCAGTTCTTTAAGGGTGTGTTCACCATCCCCAGTTACGGTTGGTGCATACTTCAAAGTGATCGAAATGATCTGCCCTTGCTTTTGCTCTGGATAGCGAACATAAAAGACACCCGCTTCAGCTTGGTAAGGGGCTTTTTGTTGAAGTAGAAAACGTGCTTGATTCGGAAATGAATCAATATATTGCTCAAGTTGATCATGGTTATTGATCAGTTTCACGCCAGCACCGCGACAGCCTAGATCCGGTTTTGCGACAATCGGAAAATCTAGGCTTGCTTGTAGAAGAGCTGAATAGGCATCCTTTGCTTGCTTTTGGGAGTTAAGATCCGTTTTAGTCAGTGTAATAAAAGGGGAGATCCATGGTTGGCTTTGCTTACCAGCTAAGCTCAAAATGTCGTGCTTGGATTCACCAACCATACCGCTGAGCTTGATACTAGGGTTAGCAATAAGTGGTAACCCTAAGTCTTGATGCTGTAGCCCTTGGAGTAAGCTTTGCACGAAGACAGGGGTATAGAAAAACCAACTCGGCAGGAACTCATAAGGCGACACACTGCGTTTGGTATCTTCTTCTAATGGTGGCATACCCGCATTGATCTTATGAGGTGGAATACACTGGATTGCATTTAGTAAGCTCATGACAGCCCTCTTGAGTAAGTTCTATTAAGCAGACGGTTGGCAGTAATCAATAGTAAGACTGCACAAGGGATTACAGCCCATTGGTACTGGGTGGCTTGAAGCCAAGCTGAAGAACCTAAGTAATAAATGATTGAGAAAACAAGACAGGTCCAAATTGCCGTAGCACTGAGTACTGCGGCAAGAAAGACAGGAATGGATACAGAGAAGAAACCACTAAGAGTAAAACCTACGGTTCTTAGCCCAGGAATGAAGCGAATGATGAATAAATTCATGAAGGCGTTTTTATGTAGCCTTTGATGCAAAGCTCGGAAGTGACGATTAGTGAGCGCTTTATAGCGAACGCCACGGAAATAACGGCTTGAATGCCCTAAGTAATACAGAGCAAGATCACCAGTCGCAATACCAATGAAAATCGCAAGTAAAGCAAGTTCAGGTTGCATCACCTTTTGCACCGCCAGACCAGCAGCCGTGACTATGGCTAAGTCCTCAAGTAAGTAAGACAAAGCAATAATTGCGAGCATGAGCCATCCAACTGACTGTTCGCCAGAATTTAGGAATACTTGAATATTCTCTGTGATGCCCATAAATATCGCCTTTGCTTTTTAATCTCTAACTGGTAAACGGATATTTGGTTATCAATTTGTTACCAATTAATTGTAGTTAAATAGTAGACAGGGACTCATACAAAAAACTTACAGGTTGAAATTGTTTTTTTACTAAGATGTTTATTTCCTAAGGGTTTAAATTTGCGAACGTAGAGGCTAAAAGGCAAATGAGGAACTCATTAAGGCTGAAGGAGATGTATAGGTTAGGGGGTTAAATAGAGTGATGAAAAGACAGTTAGAAACAAAAAAAGGCTGAGTAAAAATACTCAGCCTTTTATCGTTTAAGTGTATCGATTTAGTTTAGCTTATTTCGATAAATCGATTTGGTAAACGGCAAATCCTACATCGTCAGTCGCTACACGTTTCATCGGGTATTGACCTTTATCTTTGATGAACTGCGCGGCTCTCTCACTTGGAGATGTTTCGAAACGGATATCAAGTTTCTTATCGGCAGTAATAGGAGCAAAAGACCAGTTGTTGTCAGCCGTTGGGCTTACTTGACCTTGTTCTTTGCTTACGCGAGAAATGTAGTTCGCAAGAACGGTGCGGTTTTCATCTGGAGCATCAAATGCGATGAAGTCTTCACCCGTTCCCGGGAATTTGTTGCTGTAAGCGCGGTAGTTGTTAGTCGCGATAAGGAAGTCTTGCTTCATATCAATAGGCTTACCTTGGTAAGTAAGACCCACAATACGCTGTGATTCAGGATTAATCACTTTACAGTTTGCATCGTATTTCGCAGGTTGAGTTACGTCGATTTGGTAATCCACACCATCAATAACGTCGAAGTTGTAAGTGCGGAAGTTATCCCACTCAATCAATTGTTGCGGTGCTGTTGAGTTCACATCGACTTGATTGAATTGACCTGAAGAACATTCAAGCCATTCTTTTACTTCATGACCTGTAACCTTCATCGCTACTAACGTATTCGGGTAAAGGTACAAATCCGCCGCGTTTCTGAAGGTGAGCTGACCGGACTCGACTTCAGTGAAATTAGCTGGGTCATTCTTACGACCGCCCGCTTTAAATGGTGCAGCGGCTGAAAGTACTGGAATGCCGTCTAAGTCTGGGTCACCTTGAATAAAGCGCTCAACGTAATCTTTCTGTGCAAGGTTAACAATCTGTACTGTCGGATCGTCTTGAACTAGAGATAGGAAGCTGTACATCACATCGTCTGCTTTACCAATTGGTTGGTTAACAAACTCACGAGTACCCGCGTGGTCTTTTTCTAGTGCAGTGACGATACCTTCATCAGCAGCAGCTAAAGATTTCTTCTCAATTTTATCGTAGATAGGGCGAGCTTCAGATTGACCTTTTACCACGCTCCACTTACCGTCTTTTTGTGCAAGTGTTAGATCCATAACACCGACGTGGCTACCCCAACGCCCTGGCATTACAGCAGCAACACCATTCATTGTTCCGGCTTCGTTATCAATACCTTGAATGTCATCAAATCCTTTACCTGGGAAAACCGCATGTGCGTGACCAAAGGCAATGGCATCAATGCCTTCTACTTCAGATAGATAAAACGTCGAGTTTTCTTCGCCTTGTTTGTACGGATCGGTTGAAACACCAGAGTGAGGAATCGCAACAATGACTTCAGCCCCTTCAGCTTTCATTTGAGGTACTAACTCGTTAGCGGTTTCAATGATATCGCGAGCAATGACTTTGCCTTCAAGATTCTTCTTATCCCACGTCATGATTTGCGGTGGAACAAAGCCGATATAACCGACTTTCACTTCGTGTTCCACACCTGCAGTATCAGCAAAGGTGTGTGTTTTGATGATGTAAGGCGTGAAGTAGTGTTCTTTGGTTTCAGCGTCGTAAACGTTCGCGCTGATGTATGGGAAATCAGCGTCGTTGATTGATTCTTCTAAGAACTCTAGACCATAGTTGAACTCGTGATTCCCTAGGTTCGCAGCATCGTAACTGAGTTGGTTCATTGCTTTGTAAGCTGGATGAACTTCACCGGCTTCGATGCCTTTATCTGCCATGTAGTCACCCATTGGGCTACCTTGCAGTAAGTCACCGTTATCCACTAATACGCTGTTAGTTACTTCTTTTTGAGCTTCTTTTACGAGAGTTGCAGTACGTGCTAAACCGATTTTTTTAGATGGTTTATCTTTGTAGTAATCGTAGTCCATAAGGTTGGTATGGATATCTGTGGTTTCTACAACACGTAAATTAATCACTTCATCAGTATCAGGTGTCGTTGTGCAACCTGAAAGTGTCAGGCCTAAACCAGCAAGTACTGCCAGAGATAAAGGTTTCATAGCAACTTTCATAATGTAGCTCCAAAGTGGATATAAAGAAAATACGTTGCGTAATGTAACAAATTTCAGTGAAACACAGATTACGGTGAAGGTTAAAACGTGACTTGCCTCTATTACTTGATGCCGTTCTGCAATTTGTTACCTCAATAAGTATACAAGTTCATCACATTTCATCGTCAAATATTGGCTTGGTTAAGTCTCTACAATTCATTAATTTACTTTCCCTTATCAGCTTTTCGAATAAAAAATGAAATTTTAGAATTTCCAGTAATATAAGGAGCTGGTCATAATGCCTATATCAAGGATGCACTCGGCAGATGACTAGCAACGGATCGCTCAACAATAATATCCTCCCTAGCTAGTGCCGAAGTCCGACTCACCGTCATTGGTGAATAAGTCAAATCCCATGCTTGGTTAGCCAAGTAATGAATTGCTCGTGAAGCGAGCCTTAAAGGAAGCACTGAAATGGACCAAGAACGTTTAACCCACTTAAAACAGCTAGAAGCGGAAAGTATTCATATTATCCGTGAAGTTGCCGCTGAGTTTGATAATCCGGTAATGATGTACTCAATCGGTAAAGATTCATCTGTGATGCTTCATTTAGCTCGTAAAGCTTTTTACCCAGGAAAAATCCCTTTCCCTCTGCTGCATGTAGATACCGATTGGAAATTCCGTGAAATGATTGAATTCCGTGATCGCACTGCAAAGAAATACGGTTTTGATCTATTGGTACACAAAAACCCAGAAGGCATCGAAATGGGATGTAACCCGTTTGTGCATGGCTCTTCTAAGCATACCGATATCATGAAAACACAAGGGTTGAAGCAGGCGTTAAACAAATACGGTTTTGATGCCGCTTTCGGTGGTGCTCGACGTGATGAAGAAAAGTCACGAGCAAAAGAGCGTGTGTATTCGTTCCGAGATAAAAACCACACGTGGGATCCAAAAAATCAACGTCCAGAGCTATGGCGCACTTATAACGGCCAAGTAAACAAAGGCGAAAGTATTCGTGTATTCCCTTTATCAAACTGGACTGAGCTGGATATCTGGCAGTACATCTACCTAGAAAATATCGAAATTGTTCCACTTTACCTTTCTGAGAAGCGCCCAGTAGTTGAGCGTGATGGCATGCTGATTATGGTTGATGACGACCGTATGAAGCTTGAAGAAGGCGAAGTGATTGAAGAGAAAAGCGTTCGTTTCCGTACTTTAGGCTGCTACCCACTGACGGGTGCTGTGGAGTCTGAAGCGAATACGTTAACAGGCATTATTGAAGAAATGCTGGTGGCGACGTCAAGTGAGCGTCAAGGACGAGCGATCGACCATGACCAATCTGGTTCTATGGAGCTGAAAAAGCGCCAAGGTTATTTCTAAGAGTCTAAGGAAAGAAGAATGAATAGTGCAGTAGAAGCCGAACTAGCCGAGCTAGGAATTGAAGGCTACCTAAGCCAACACCAACATAAATCAATGCTTAGATTTTTGACTTGTGGCTCTGTAGATGATGGAAAAAGTACTCTAATCGGACGCTTGCTCCACGATACAAAACAAATTTATGAAGATCAGCTAGCAGCGGTTCACTCTGACAGCCAACGTGTTGGTACTACTGGTGAGAAACCAGATTTAGCTTTGTTAGTAGATGGTCTACAAGCAGAGCGAGAGCAGGGTATAACCATTGATGTAGCGTACCGTTATTTTTCTACGCAAAAACGTAAGTTCATCATCTCTGATACTCCAGGGCATGAGCAGTACACGCGTAACATGGCAACAGGTGCTTCAACGTGTGATCTCGCCGTGATCTTAATTGATGCTCGTAAGGGCGTATTGGATCAAACGCGTCGTCACTCTTTCATCTCCAACCTATTGGGTCTGAAACACTTTGTTGTTGCGGTAAACAAAATGGATCTTGTGGATTACTCACAAGAACGTTTTGAAGAAATTCGCGATCAATACTTAGAGTTTGCTGAAAACTTGGAAGGTGAAACTAATATCCAAATCATTCCAGTTTCAGCTCTTGAGGGGATTAATGTCGCTTCTGAAAGCGAAGAGCTTGCTTGGTTTGAAGGCCCTTCATTACTTGAAGTACTTGAGAATGTCGACATTGATCAAAAACGATCGTCAGGTGAGTTCCGCTTCCCTGTGCAATATGTCAACCGACCTAACCTCGATTTCCGTGGTTTTGCTGGCACGATTGCTTCTGGTCGAGTAAGTGTTGGCGATGAAATCAAAGCTCTTCCTTCTGGTAAGAAATCAAAAGTAGCGCGCATTGTTACCTTTGATGGTGATTTAGAATCGGCGCAAGCTGGGCTAGCCGTAACACTGACTCTAGAAGATGAAATTGATATTAGCCGTGGTGATTTGATTGTGCTGGAAAATGCTCAAGTTGAATCTACAAACCATATTCTTGCAGATGTTGTATGGATGACTGAACAGCCGTTACAAGCTGGTCGTGATTACGATATTAAAATTGCAGGCAAGAAAACGGTTGGACAGGTTAAGTCAGTTAAGCATCAATACGACATCAATAACTTATCAAGCCATGAAGCGAGTGAGTTGCCACTGAATGGTATTGGGCTTTGTGAATGGTCTCTTAATGAAACTGTCGCGCTTGATAAGTACCGAGAAAGTGCTGATACAGGTGGTTTTATCATCATCGATCGTCTCACAAATGTAACGGTTGGTGCGGGTTTGATTCGTGACCGTTTAGATTCAGTTGAGCTGCAGGTTGGTAACTTCTCTGCGTTCGAGATTGAGTTTAATGCACTTGTTCGTAAGCATTTCCCACATTGGGATGCGAAAGATTTAAGTCAGTTATTGAAATAATTCAGAACTGAATTAAAGACTAATAGGCGGAGGCATTCGCTTCCGCCATTAAGGATAAGTTTATGTGGGAACAAGGATTTGTATTAGCGATTTTGCTTGGCATCATAACTTGCCTACTGGTCACTCGAATTAAGCCTAGTTACATTTTTGCCAGTGCCGCATTTATTGCGTTTATGGCTGGTTTAATTGATCTTACGAGTTTAGCGACCAACTTTACCAATTCATCTTTACTGACTCTTATTCTTCTTATTCTTGCGTCTAGTGCGTTGGAGAAAACTCGCTTAATTAGCTGGGTTAGCCGTAATATTTCAGAAGGTCGGCTAGGTACAGTTGTAGCAAAGTTGGGTATTTCCACAGCGTTACTTTCTTCTTTTACCAATAATACTGCGGTTGTGGTTTCATTGATCGGAGCGATCAAACGCAATCAGCAGCACGCACCATCAAAATTATTAATCCCTCTATCTTACGCCGCTATTCTAGGTGGTACGCTGACTTTGATCGGAACGTCGACAAACTTGATCATCAACAGCTTTGTGGAAGATGTGGGTTTACCTAGCTTAAACTTTTTCACTCCGACATTGATCGGCTTAGCTGTGCTGGTGGGTGGGGTGCTGATCCTTATTCCATTAAGCTATCTACTGCCTGCCTATGACGATGGATCGCAAGATGATCTTCCTTATTTTCTAGAGGCACGTGTTGAACCTGGTTCTCCTTTGGTCGGGCGTAGCGTGAGTGAAAATAATTTAAGAGCATTAAGAAAACTGTTTCTCGCAGAAGTGATTCGTGATGGGCAAACGACCGCATCTATTGACCCCGATTTTGTTTTACAAGCCAGAGATCGACTGCTGTTCTGTGGTGATGTCGAAAGTGTAGCGACACTGCAAGAAATTCAAGGTCTCACTCTGTTTGGTCAGCACCATTTGAATGGTCAAAACTTTGTGGAAGTCGTAGTCAGTTCATCTGCAAGCTTTTGTAATAAGACCTTAAAAACCAGTCAGTTCAGAGATAAGTTCGATGCAGTGGTTGTAGCTATACGTCGTGGACATGAAAGGCTTGAAGGCGGGTTAGGCAATATTACCTTAGCCGCTGGCGATACCTTAATTTTAGTACCTGGCAAGCGTTTTGAAGAGCAACGTCAGCAACACAACAAAGAATTTGTGCTGATGAATGACTTAGATTCTAGTGCCAAGCTTGATGGCGATAAATCTGCTTTTGTACTGTTAGGGTTTGCTGCTGTTATTGGTTTTTCACTTGCTGGTATTGCACCAATTATTAAAGGTTTAGCGGTATTCTTATTACTGCTGGTAGTTTTCGGAGTGGTTCAGCTTAGTGAGTTACGTAGACGTTTTCCTGTTGATATTGTCGTTATTGTTGGCTCTGCGCTGTCTATAGCACAATTAATGATTTCATCAGGCTTATCTGAAAGGATGGGGTTGATGTTTATGGAAGCATTTAACGGCTGGGGCGTCTTTGGTGCTCTGGTTGCGACTTACTTAATGACACTTGTACTGACTGAGTTAGTAACAAACAATGCTGCTGCTGCCCTTTCATTTCCAATTGGCTACAGTATGGCTGTTGGTTATGGCGTCGATCCTATGCCGTTTATTATGGCGGTATTATTTGGTGCGAGTGCGAGTTTTATTTCTCCTTATGGTTATCAAACAAACCTGCTTGTATACAGCGTTGGTAATTATCATATAACGGATTACTTGCGTATTGGCATTCCCATTTCGATTGTATATTCGGTATTAGTATTGAGTTTGATCCCTTACTTTTTTCCATTTTAATGTTGTTCACTTAAAGGACTAACCATGACGACTTCTCTTAAGCCAAAAGATGAGAATATTGTTTGGCACCAACACTCGGTTGATAAAGAATTTAGAGCAAATATAAAGTCACAGAAACCAGCTGTACTTTGGTTTACTGGATTATCTGGTTCAGGGAAATCTACTGTTGCTGGGGCTCTTGAAACCCGTTTAGCTCAACTTGGTTACCATACTTACTTGCTTGATGGTGATAATGTTCGCCATGGTTTATGCAGTGATTTAGGTTTTTCAGAACAAGATCGACGTGAAAATATCCGCCGTATTGGTGAGCTTGCTAAATTGATGGCAGATGCTGGGCTAATTGTTCTATCTGCGTTTATTTCCCCTCATCAAGCTGAGCGAAAACTAGTCCGTGATTTATTGCCTGAGGGTGAGTTTCTAGAAGTATTCGTGAATACTCCTTTAGAGATCTGCGAGCAGCGAGACCCTAAAGGGCTGTATAAAAAGGCAAGAGCAGGAGAAATACCAAATTTTACAGGTATTAGCTCTGTTTATGAAGCCCCTGAGAACCCTGAGATCGACTTACTTGCAGGAGATAAGTCCTTAGATGAGTTGGTCGATCAGTGTGTGGCAAGCCTTAAAGAGCGCGGCGTCTTAGCTTCGTAAAAAAACGAGAAATGAGTCTTTATCAAGTGAGTAAATAAGAGGCTAAGTAAAATAAAAGACCAAGTTAGTTAATAAAAGGTAAGTTAACTCACTTGGTCAATTTATTGATTTATTTCGTGCTTGCCTAGTTCGACGGTTGGCTTCTTAATATCTCAGCAATTCGTTTCGTCAGTTTAAACGGTGTGATGAACACTGCTTTTCGCTTCAGTTTGTACAGTGAACTTCTGACTTAATAAAGCAATGAGCTGATCATAATATTGAATGTTTGGTTTATTACCGAGTAATTTACATAGCTCATTTCCTGTAGGGCTGAAGCGGTAATAAATCAGTTTTACGCCCTTTGATATAGGCTGTAAACTCATATTTTTACCTTGATAAACAAGGTTTAAAGCCGGATCAAAATCAATCTCACCCGATTCCAGCTCCGTCCCCAGAATTAACCCTAATTCAATCAAGTGCAGTAAGCTTGAGTATGGCAATTGATGCCCACCAAGATTGATCGTATTGGTTGTATCGCGTTTACCGAAACTAAAAATCCCACCATGAGCTTTAAAGCCAAGTAATAATTTTCGGCTACTATCACTACCAAAACTGCACGCTAAAGATGCGGCTCTTTGAAGGTTCTGAGCTTCTCGTGGAGTCATGTCTTGCAGAGCTTGTAATGCTTTCATGGACGTTGAGCCGGGGTTGGTGACTTCTCGCTTGAGAACTTGAGCCCAGAGTCTTTGCATTGATGTGTTATGGATGTCTTGTGCCATATCGAAGAAGCGGTAAAGCCAATCTTGGTCAGGATCGCCTGCGGTTTCATCTTTGCATGATGAATGCGCGAGCTTAAGAATTTGTTCTAAATTCTTTTGTCGTTGTTCTTTACGTTTCTTTTCCCTTAAGAGTGCTCTTTCAATTAAAGACTTATTGGTACTCTCTGACTTTGCAGAATTGCCTGAATCCTTGAACAGAGCATCTAGCCCAAAACTTTGAGCAATGCTAAGCACTCGGCTTGCACTGTCTTTTATATAGGCCTTTTTTTCATGATGAGAAGCGTTTTGAGCTGTATTGTCGTGCTCAATGACAACGGGTTGTTTGTTTTCAGACATAAGAATACCGTAAAGGGAAACTATAACTGATTAAAATGTAACTCTTTATTCTCGTAGTTGCTAGATGTTGATGTCACAAGGAAGAGACATTACAAAATTTAGCTTCAGGTGATGATAATAAAATGTTAAATTTGTTGTGTTAATTATGGAGGGAACATGAGTCAAGTGAATGACAATAAGCTGAAGAAGCAGCTCACATTAGGTTTAATCCTGGTCAGTTATGTGGCTTTACTAGCTTATCTATCTAACTATATTGTTTAAAATAGATAAGCTAGCTAGTTACCATTTTGTTATGTGTATGGTTTCGTATATTTAACTTACTATATAACGATAAAATGAATAAAGCATTTTATGAACAATTACATGTCATCGTAAGCTTCAATTTCGATCCCGTCGATCAAATATCCTGTCTCAGCTAAATCATGGCTGATACTTTCTGTTTTCAGTGTTCCCACAACATAAATCACATCCCATAACTCCTGTATTGGAGCGCCTTTAGGGAATTTCACGTAAATAATTTGATTCGGTGGTGGTGGCGGTACATGGATGCATGCTCCGAAATATGGAACCAGTAAGAATTCAGTGATCATGTCAGCATCACCTTCTAATGGAATCACAAACCCAGGAATTTTAACTTTACTGCCGTTTAGCTCTGGTCTAATTGCCCCTAGCTTTGATTGTTGTGGTTTTTCTTGTGAGTGATCAACCGTAGGCATTCCAAATGGGTCTAAAAATGATTGTTCAGAATCTGGGATCAGGTCGATCCAATCAAGATTAAGTAAAGCATCATTACTTATGGTGCTATCACTTTCTTGTGTCGTCTGGCTGTCAGATGTGCTTCCTGAGTTTGCTACGCTATAAAAAGGGATGAAGACTAACCCTATAAGTAGCAATAATTTATGCTTCATTGTTAAATCCTGTACTAAATTCTAATTGTCATACCATCTGCCAGCGACTGGCGATAGGCACGAAATGCTGGAATGAAACCAATAATAATGCCAGCAAGTTGCACAAGCATAAGTAATTGCCATTCATGTGATGTAATCGCAGATATAGATATGTTGATACCATAATGCTGCTGAATTATTGGTGCTGTCATTGTTATTAAGGCAAATAAAGTCGCGACACCAAGCATGATACCTAGGAATGTGAGCGCGCTTGCTTCACTTATCAATAGGCTGAACACGTGCCTTGGCCTTGCTCCCATAGCTCTTAAGATAGCCATTTCCCTACGACGCTCTTGTAAGCTAGTTAATAAGCTGCTCAACATTCCAAGTAACCCAGCTACGACAACAAAGCCGGAAACAACTAATAGGGCTTGCTCTGCAACTGCCATCATTCCCCATAACTCATAAAGGGCAATACCAGGCATAATGGCACTCAGTGGTTCTTGGCGATATGTGTTGATTTCTCTTTGCAAAGCAAAGGTTTGAATTTTGGAATTTAAGCCCAGCATCATTGCTGTAATTTGCTGTGGCTCAAATTTATGTGCTTTGAGTTTTTCTACATCAGGCTTGTAACCTAAGTTTGCCCCTGATTCCCAACCAACATGGATTGCTTCTATTGCTTCTAATGAAACATGAACGGTTTTATCTACAGGAGTGCCTGTAGGAGCAATAATGCCAACAACAGTAAAGGGAAGGTCATCATGACGGCTGAAAGCAACATCACTAAGCCCATGAGCAAGTGTGATTTTATCGCCAATTTTGTAGCCTAATTGTTTAGCGACATCAGCCCCTAGTACTGTTTCAAAAAGGCTATTGAACTCAGAACCTTGTTGCAAGGTTAGTAATTGCTTACTTCCATACCGGTAGTGTTCAAAATAGCTCTGATTGGTGCCCATAACTCGGAAGCCTTTATGAGAGTCACCAAGTGAGATAGGTACTGCCCATTTCACTGATTTATGCTGGCTAAACTCTTCATAGCTTTTCCAGTCAATATTATTAGTCGCATTACCTATGCGGAATACTGAATACAGCAAAAGGTTAACTTGCCCAGAACGGCCACCTACGATGAGGTCAGTACCTGAAATCGTATTAGCAAAACTGCTTTTTGCTTGAGTTCTAACACGCTCAACACCTAAGAGTAAAATAACTGAAACGGCGACCGTTAAGATTGTAAGAATAGCCGTCGCTTTACGGTTAAGTACGCTTTTAAACGCTAAGTGATTAATTACTGTCATAGTGTTACCTTCGCTTCATTAACCGTCGTTAAATCAATACTACGCTTGAAAAGCTTTTCTAACGTCGGGTCGTGACTAACAAAAATAAGCGTTGATCCTGCTTGGTTTGCTTGTTCCATGAGTAACTCTATAAAGAGCTCTCGATTGTCGTGATCCAATGCGGAGGTTGGTTCATCAGCAATAATAATTTTGGGCTGACCAATCAAAGCTCGAGCTGCGGCAACTCTTTGTTGTTGACCGATACTTAACTCGATAACAGGCTTATCCATGAGCCCTTTTGGCAGGTGCAATCTATCGAGTAGTTCTCGTGCTGTTTTTTTTAGGTCACCTGTCACTTGTTGCTTGCGCACTTTCGAAAACTGGCAAGGCAAAGTGACGTTATCTATTACTGATAGATATGGCAATAGGTTGAACTGTTGGAAAATGTAACCGATGTTATCTGCGCGAAACATATCACACTGACGTGGGGATAATTGAGTGAGGTCTTCCCCGAGAATCGTCACTTGCCCTTGTTGAGCTTGGTTTATACCGGTTAATAACCCGAGCAGGGTTGATTTGCCACAGCCACTTGGTCCTTTGATGAACAAGTGTTCTTGGTGCTTGATCTGTAATGATGAGATTTCAAGAGTGGCAGGTAAGTCCGCTTTCCAACGAAATTGTACATCATGGAGTTCAACGACAAGTGGTGAGCTTGTATCTGACATAGTCGCTCCTAAATAACGGTGTAATAAATACAATATAACTAGCCAAGTAAGTGGTTACTTACTTGGCTAGTATTGTACGGTTTCAATGTAGACTATATAGCCAGATTAAAAGCGAAAGCTAACTTGTTTTGGTGTCAGTTTCTGTTGAACTTGTTTTGTATCTGTCAGCAAGTTAACAGTCATTGATTCAGTGTTAGTGAACGTTGAGAACCATTGAGTACTGATCGAATCCAGTTTGTTGATAGCAGAGCAGTCATAGTGGTATTCCACAGTGAATTCACCGTGACCGCCTTCTGAATGGTCGTGACCTTCACGATCGTCGTGGTCATGTTTGTCATCGTGGTGGTCGTGACCTTCATGATCGTCATGGTCATGCTTGTCATCGTGGTGTTCGTGACCTTCATGAGCGTCATGGTCATGTTTATCATCGTGGTGGTCGTGACCTTCATGAGTATCGTGGTCATGTTTATCATCATGGTGTTCGTGACCTTCATGAGCGTCATGGTCATGTTTGTCATCGTGGTGATCATGACCTTCGTGATCATGATGCTCTTCTTGCTCTAATGAGTTTGAAACGGATTTAAATTTAAGCTCACATTGCGCATTGTTAAAAGCGAATAGGCTTTCTGGTTGGTTAAGCATTGCAGTTGCATGTTCAAGTGCTTTTATTTGCTCTGGTGTTTTTGGTGCGTGTTCAAAACCAACAACATCAGAACCAGGAGCCGTGACTTCGATTAATAACTCATTGTTATCTTGTGCAATATTAACTTCCACATGTCCGTGAACATGTGCATCGTGTGAGCGAAAGTGTTCTTCTGCTAAAACCGAGTGAGAAGCAGCAAGACCGATACATAATGAGATTAAAGTACGTTTCATTTGAGTTTTCCTAAAGAATTAAAAGTTAAAGTAATAAGTTAACGGATAATGCTTGGTGGAGAACGAGCCAAATACGCGAAGTAAAGTCTCTTTACCTTTTGTATCGCAAGTGGCTGATAATTTTCAAATTCTTGGTTTAATTGAGGCAGTGTAACGGGTGTATGTGCTAGCCCACATTGGATAGCAGAAAAGAGTTCGCATTGATGGTGTAAATGGTGATGAGGCGTATCATCGATAGCATGAGCAATAGCAGAAAAATTCAGCATGAGTACGAGTACTAATGCTAAATAACTCCCACGCTGTAATGTCACTAGAGGTTTATGCTGCATGTAGAGATGAGTACCATAGATGCAAAAAGGATATTGTTACAATATAACAATATCCTTTAGATAGATCTTCAAAAAGAAGGTAATAAGTTGTTATAGACTGGTTTTAATTAGCGAAATCACGCTGGCAATTTCTGTTTCAGTCAATGATCCCTCTTTCACAAATAATATTTTGCCTTGTTTATCCTGGACAATAATCGCAGAGCTTTCTTCTTGTAGAGCCCAAGAACTTGCTACTTGCCCATCTTCATCCAAAATCATAGATGACCAAGGAAATTCTTCTTTGCTGTCTTCTGCAGAAGATTTCACAAACGATCCTGTCCCCCAAATGGAATCATCTTGGTTGATGACTGTCGTCGTTTGGTAATCATTTTCAGAGAATTTAGCTGCGGTAATTGCAGCCATTAAAGGCGCATTCATTTCTTTTGAGCTGCTTCGACCAGCAATCGCTTGAATGACTCGAACTTTTCCTAAGAGAGCATTGGTTGACCAAGTTTGGTAATCCGTATTGCCTTCTTTAAGGATTATTTCGCCGTAGCTGTTTACCTCAACTGTTGGGACTGAGCCGCCAACAGAAAGGTTATGAGCATTGGCGAATAGAGGAGAGGCTGATAGTAGTAGAGTAAGTAGAGTTTTGTTTTTCATTATATTTTTATTCCGCTAGTTGGTTTGCCTTGGAAGTATAATATGAAATTAGAAAATTGCTTTGTTAACTTTCTTATCGTGCGCTATAGAAAGGTGTTGCAGATATGTTACCTATGAGTATAATGTACGCTATACTGACTTGGTGCACGATCATGTTGGTGTCGCTAAAGGAATTAGCTGAAAATAAGGTAAATTTGAACACCTAAGTGAATACTGTTTTACCCCAAATGGAATTGAGGTTGTATATGCTCCGTGAATTTTCTACATACCGTCCACGTCAAGTGGCACGTTTCGTTAAAGTTTTGTTTAAAGGTCAGTTTGCTATTGAAGGTATCGGTGAGTTTCGATTCGATCAAGGCAAGGTTCTGCTTCCTGAAATTTCAGACAAACAAAAGCTGACTATTTTTAAAGAAGTGAATGGTACGATTGCAGGCTTACCTGTTTAAGCTCTTACCTATAGGCATTAAATTGTCTGGATACTCAGCAATCTGGTTTTAAAGTTCGGTATGAAGAAATGGCTTCCAGTGAGGAAGCCATTTTTATATCTGATATGAAGTCACCGTTTCTAATTACTTGGTTACGCTAAGCTCGGTGGAAAGCAAACCCCTGTACCACCTAGACCGCAGTAGCCGCCTGGATTTTTAGCTAGATATTGCTGGTGGTAAGTTTCAGCATAAAAATACTGACCGGCGGGTAAGATTTCTGTTGTCACGGCATTACCAAGAGACTGAGAAAGCGCTGCTTGATATTGATCTTTAGATTGTAATGCAATGCTCTGCTGGTCTTCGCTAAATGTATAGATCGCTGAACGATATTGAGTACCGCGGTCATTGCCTTGTTGCATGCCTTGAGTAGGGTCGTGACGTTCCCAAAATGTTTGTAGTAGTTGGCTTAGTGGTAATCTTTGACTATCAAAAATCACTCTTACAACTTCAGTATGACCGGTTTGAGCTGTACATACTTGCTCGTAAGTTGGGTGTTTAGTAAAACCTCCGGCATAACCAACAGATGTAGAAACAACGCCATCTAAGTTCCAAAAAAGTCGTTCAGCTCCCCAAAAACATCCCATGCCTAGTAGCACTTGCTGCTGAATGCCTTCTGGTGCTTTAGTTAAGTCAGTTTGATTGACAAAATGTGGCTCGGTTACTTCAATTTTTTGCTCATTTCCTGCAAGCGCATCATTGGCAGTTACCATGTCTTGTTTGTTAATCATCATTTATCCTTTTCTACTCTTTGATTCGTTGTTTTGGCATGTATCAGCCAATACAAATTTATTCATCTATAACCTTTGGTCGCACCATTTCAATATGATTTCATGCAAAAGGTGAGATTATAAGTTCATGATTGGTCAATATTTCGCAATCTGATAGGTTATAAGTGAAGAATGGTTTTCCGATATAATTCACTAATTCGTTAAAAGTTTATTCACTCCTCAAATTAGACCGAGATATGACCTTATTTATTACAGACTAAGTGGTCTTTTAACGGTATTATTTCGCTTACTTCTTAACGTATTTATAACTTACTCACCAATTAAGCATGATAAGAAAAACTTTACCAGTTCTGATTAGCGCCATACTGGCAACTTCAGTATTCGCTTCTGCTAATGCGCTTGCCGATGTTTCTTTGGAAATAGAGGGGCTAGATGGTGCTCTCCAAGATAATGTTGATGCTTATTTGAGTGCAATTCCTGAAGAGGAATACTCTTTATCACTCCGTTTTCAGTCGCGTATTGAGTCGATAATTAATGAAGCATTGAATGCTTTGGGCTACTACCACCCAGTTGTAGATTTCACCTCAGCGGATGACGGTTCAGAACTCTTAGTTGTGGTTGATATTGGTGAGCCGATGCTCATTCATACTGCCGATATTGTGATCAGCGGTGAAGCCGAAAATGATCCTGATTTTTTAGCGCTTGTAGCTAGAACAAAGTTAACTCAGGGTAGTGTGCTGAATCATAGCGATTATGATTCATTAAAATCGGCTATTCGAAACTTGGCTTTAGCGAAAGGCTATTTCGATGGGAGCTACCTAGTTAGTCGCCTTGAGGTGGTACCGGATCTGAATCGTGCTTATGTGCGTCTGCATTATGACAGCGGTATTCGCTATCACTTTGGTAAAACGAACGTCATAGGCAGCCAAATTGAAGAAGATAGGGTGGAATCGTTAAGACCATTTGAAGACAACGAGCCTTATCTTGTGTCAAAAGTTGGCGAATATAACAGTAACCTATCGAATACTGATTGGTTCTCTTCTGTATTTGTTGAGCCGGATCTTGAGTACCTAGGTAAAGGTCGTGAGATACCTATGAAAGTGTCACTTTCACCACAATCAAAAAACCAATTGGAAACCGGTATTGGTTTTTCAACTGATGTTGGTGTGAAAGGAACGTTGAAATGGAAAAAGCCCTGGCTAAACCAATACGGGCATAGTTTTAATAGTAGCCTTTCTATTTCAAAGCCAGAGCAGACCGTGGTTGCTAGTTATAAAATCCCCCTTGAAGATGTTCTCAATGAGTATTATCAAATTCAATATGGGATGAAGAATTTAGATAATCGCGATACCAAAAGTTTGGAGTCTAATTTAGCCCTCGAGAGACACTGGAGATTAGAAAGCGGTTGGCACAGAACTGTTTTTATCCGTTATCTTATTGAAAACTATGAGCAAGGTTTACAAAGTGACGTTGGCCAGTTCTTATTACCTGGTGTCTCTTTTTCACGAACTCGAAGCCGCGGTGGTTCAATGCCTATGTGGGGAGATAAACAGAGTATTACCATGGAAATCGGTGACGATACTCTTTTGTCTGAAACACGAGTCTTTAGAGTTCAAGGGCGCACGACTTGGATCCGAGGCATTGGAGAGAACCATCGAGGTTTAGCTCGTTTAGAAGGTGGGGCGAACGTAGCGGAAGATTTTGATGCTCTTTCTCCTTCCTTAAGATTCTTTGCCGGTGGTGATAACAGCATTCGTGGTTATGGGTACGAATCTATTTCTCCTAAAGATTCTAGTGGGGCTTTAACCGGTGCTAAATTTACCGCAAGCAGCACTTTGGAGTATCAATACCGAGTGTATGGTAACTGGTGGGGAGCCATGTTTGTTGATGTAGGTGATGCATTCAACAACACTCCTGAATGGAAAAAAGGTACGGGGGTTGGGGTTCGTTGGGCTTCACCTGTTGGACCGATTAGTTTAGATTTTGCTTGGGGTCTCGATGCAACGCCTGGTAACGAATTTCAAGTGCATTTCACTTTAGGACCTGAGTTATGATTAAAGTGATGGCAAAGTGGGCTAAATGGAGCTCAATTTCACTCATTTCACTGTTGTTAGCGGTTGTTGTCTTCTTGGCGACAATCTTATTTACGAACCCTGGGTTGAATTTAGTTTTATGGGGAGCCGAAAAAGCACTTCCTCAATTAAGAGTTACTGAAACCTCAGGCGCACTTTTTCCTCGATTTACTCTACATAATCTTTCTTTCGAAGATGAAAGCCTTCATGTCGATACCAAACTTGAAACGGTCACTTTGGCAATCAACCCAAGATGTCTGTTAGATCCGGCACTGTGTGTTGATGAAATTGCTATTCAAGGTTTGGATTTCACTTTATCTGACTTACCAGAACCGACTGAAGATCAAGCTCCTGAAACCCCACCTGCTAAATCTATTGCGACACCTTTACCAATAATGGTCAATCGCATTGCGCTGTCTGATATCAATTTGAATATCTTAGGGAATCAAGTGGATTGGGCATTGTTTTCAACTGCTTTTAAAATGAATGGGGATCGCTTGACGATCGCGCCTACAGTTTTGAATGACTTGTCAGTTGAGCTTGCTTCTTCGGAAAGTGCGGATACAAAAGAAAATGCAGGTGAAACACAGAGTCAAACGGCGAAATCTGAACCGCAACCGATTGTTTTGCCTGAAGTATGGATCCCAATCAATATAGCTTTGCAGCGGTTTGACCTAAATCGTTTTACTTTAAATCAAGAAACGCCTGTTATCGTGAATCATTTAGGTGTTGAAGCGAAAATTGGTGGCAATGTTGTTGATGTGACCACACTCGAACTCGATGTGCCTCAAGCTAGCGCAAACCTATCGACTCGTGTTGAGCTAGTGGGCGGTTACCCTATTGAGTTATCGCTAGATGCTTTAGTCAAAGAAACGGATATCTCTGGGCAAACCGTGAACATTCAAGCTAACGGAAGCGTTGCCAAACTACACTTTGATTCTAGATTCTCTAACGTTATTCAGGCGGAACTGTCAGGCAATATCCAGCCTTTAGAACCCACATTACCTTTCGACTTAACCTTGAATAATGGTGTCGCTCAGTGGCCTTTGAAAGGTAAAAGCGATATCAGTGTTGATATCGCACAGTTGAAAACAAGTGGTTCTCTTGATGGGTACACGTTACTTCTTGATACCGATATTGCCGGAAAAGATATCCCCGATCTTGCTGTCGATTTAAAAGGTAAAGGAACTTTAGAGCAAATAGATTTAGAAAGTTTAACGCTAGGCACATTAGGTGGAGAAGTTCGCGGTAAAGTGATGGCGAATTGGGCAGCTCCAATTAACTGGACGGCGGACATTGCTCTCAAAGACATTCAGCCAGGTTTACAATGGCCGAATGCAGAAGGGAACATCAGCGGAAAGCTGCAAACATCTGGTGAATTAACTGAAGCTGGTGGATGGGCGGTAGAGCTGCCTATGTTAGATATAGACGGTATTTTGCGTGACTATCCATTGAATATTGAAGGTCAACTTAATGCTTCTGATAAAAAAGCTACGGGTGAGCCAAAAATTACCACCCAAGGCTTGGTTCTATCTCATGGACCTAACGCATTACACGCAAAAGGAACATTAGATAAAACATGGAATATGGACGTTGAAGTTAACTTTCCTGAATTGGCCAAAAGTGTTCCTGAGTTAGCTGGGAAGCTGTTAGGTGAAATTCACTTAACAGGTCAATTCATGGAACCTGAAGCGGATCTTTCACTTAATTTAGAACAAGTGAACTGGAACGATGAAGCGACATTAGAGAAGCTTGTCTTATCTGGTTCAGTAACGCCGCTTCCTCACCCTTCTGCCGATCTAACCCTCTCGGCGACAGGCATGGCTTATCAAGAGAATACCATCGATAACGTGCAATTAAATGTTAAAGGTGGTGAAAAGTCTCATGAGTTAACGTTAGATGTGGTATCCAATATTGTCTCAACCAGCTTGGCAATCTCTGGTGAGTTAACACAAAAGCCAAGTATGATTTGGAATGGTGCACTTGAGAGAATGAAAGTCACCTCTGAGCAAGGTTCATGGTTGCTTGATAAATCTGTATCAATTAAAGCTGATGTGGATAAAGAGTCAGTGATGGTTCAAAACCATTGTTGGACTCAAGCGGGCTCAAGCGTGTGTTTGACTGAGGATGCGACGGTAGGTAAGGCTGGTGAAGCGAAGCTGGCTATTAATCAGTTTAACTTTGACCAAATTAAGCAGTACATCCCTGAAGGCACGAATGTGGAAGGCATGGTGAATGCTACTGCAGATGCCAAATGGGCAGAAGGTGCAGCACCTGAAGTTCTGCTTAAGGTGATATTACCTAAAGGTAAAGCGATACAAAACTTAGGCGAGCCAGTGACTATTGGATGGGAAACCATCGCATTGAATGCCGAAGTGAAAGATAACCAGTTAAGCGCAGACTGGATGTTGGATGTGACAGATAATGGTGATATTTCAGGAAAACTGTTTTTACCCGACGTACTTATTGAGGATAAGACGGTTGATGCTGAATTTAAGCTCACCACATTCAATCTAGATTTCTTAGAGCCAATTTTAGGGCAGTACAGCCTGTTACAAGCTGAACTTCAGTCAGAGATTGCGGTAAAAGGGGCGCTTATGCACCCTCAAGTCTTTGGTCAATTTTCTGTTGATGGTATTCAAGTAAAAGGTGATATCACGCCTATTGATGTCAATAGCGGTAAAGTTCAACTGGATTTTGATGGTTACAACGCCAGTGTAAATGCTGACATTATTACTCCTGACGGGAAGTTGGAAGTAGAAGGTTCTGGTGAATGGCAAGATTTAAAGGATTGGAACTCGAATCTACGAATTTTTGCTGAAGAGCTTAAAGTAAACTTACCGCCTATGGTTAAAATTAAAGTCGTGCCAGACATGACCATAGATATCACTCCTAAGTTAGCCAAAATTACAGGTGATATAAGCCTACCTTGGGGAAGGATTGTGGTAGAAGAATTGCCACCAAGTGCTGTCGGTGTATCTAAAGACCAAGTGGTCTTAAATGAAAATTTAGAAGCTGATGATTCCGCAAACAGCATTCCTTTTGATGTTGAAACGAATATTAATATCTCAATAGGTGATGACTTCCAATTGGCTGCTTTTGGTTTAGAAGGCGGGCTAATCGGTAAGTTGAACGTTGCACAGAAAGATAAAGGTCCGTTTATTACTGGCGAAGTGAATATCGCAGATGGAACATATCAGTCCTTTGGTCAAGACTTGGTCATTAAAGAAGGTAAGATCTTGATGAATGGGCCCGTCGATCAACCTTATGTCACGATTAACGCGATTCGAAATCCAGACAATACACAGGATGATGTTACTGCTGGTGTTCGAGTGACCGGTCCTGCAACTGAACCGCAGATCGAAATTTATTCGGATCCTGTAATGGCTCAAGCAAATGCGTTGTCTTATTTACTGCGTGGACAAGACATAGATGGTGAATCTGGTGGCGGCTCCATGACAACGACGTTGATTGGCTTGAGCTTGGCTAAGAGCGGAAAAGTAGTCGGCGAGATTGGAGAAGCTTTTGGTGTACAAGACTTACAGCTAGACACTGCTGGATCCGGTGATGATTCTCAAGTAACAGTGAGTGGTTATATTTTACCTGGGCTTCAAGTGAAATATGGCGTAGGTATATTTAACTCCTTAGGTGAGTTCACCGTGCGCTATCGCTTGATGCAAGACCTCTATGTAGAAGCGGTATCTGGTTTAGACAGCGCGGTTGATCTGCTCTACCAATTTGAATTTGATTAATTGAGCTGAATCTAAAGCTGTACGGAAATAGGTTTTCAGAGGAAGGAGAAGTCAATGCAACATCTCGTTTTTGTATATGGCACTTTGAGGAAAGGGCAATCGAACGCGCATTATCTTTCTTCTAGTGAATTACTAGGGAGCTTTGAAACTCTACCTGAATTCGCTTTATATGACCTTGGCACATACCCTGGCATTATTTCTGGAAAGAAGAGGGTATCTGGAGAAGTCTATATGGTGGATGACGAGGTTTTAAAACAACTTGATGTACTAGAAGATATCCCAGTTGAGTATCGCCGAGAAACCATTCAGACTGATTTTGGTCCTGCTTGGGTATATATCTATCAGTTAAGTACTTCACAGAACGGAAGTGAAATCATATCTGGGGATTGGTGCCAAAGGGTCTAGATAGCAACTATACTCAGTATGATTTAAGTATTCGAATTCAGTCATAATTACTTAATGGAGGGATTATGAAATTTTTATTATTAGCGGTCTCCTTGATGCTTGTAGGTTGCTCTCAAGTGTCACTTCCAGCTTTATCTAGTTTGAGTGATTGGAAGGATTTTGGAGAAGAAACCGCACTGAGTGGAAAAGTGAAGCAAAGTGAAAAACAGCTAATAAGAGCGAGTTCTTTGTCAGCTTTGGATAGCGATGCATACACGGCGTATGAACAAGGTTATGAGCTGGGTCTCGAACAGTATTGCTCTCAAAATGCCCATATATTAGGTGTTAAGGGTGAACCATATTTAGGTATCTGTGACAAAATCAATTTCTGGTTTCAAAGTGATTATAATGAAGGGCGACACTCAATGTTTGGTTCTTCAATATAATTAAAAGAGAGTAGTAAACTTCATTGGTTAGTGTTTTTACTACTCCCAAAGCTCTTATTGCTGCGCTCTTTTGTGCGACGTTAGGATTTCTTCGCGAGCGGCTTCAATGTCAGCCCAACCATCAACCTTTACCCATTTACCCACTTCCAATTCTTTATAACGTTCAAAAAACTGAGTGATTTGAGCTTTTAATAATTCCGGGATATCCCCAACATCCTGGATGTGGTCATACTCTTTTGATAGCTTTGAGTGTGGAACTGCAAATACTTTCGCATCTTCTCCTGACTCATCTGTCATTTTTAATACCCCAACAGGTCGACAGCGAATGACAGAACCCGGAATAAGAGGGTAGGGAGTAGGGACTAATACATCTACAGGGTCCCCATCTAAAGACAAAGTGTCATTCACGTAACCGTAATTACAGGGATAAAACATAGGAGCAGACATGAAGCGATCAACAAATACTGCACCTGAGTCTTTATCAACTTCATATTTGATAGGGTCAGCATTAGCTGGAATTTCGATGACAACATAGAGATCATCAGGAAGGGATAGACCCGCAGGAACTAAGTTTAGACTCATTACGATTTCCTTTCGTTAAAATAAAAACAACCATATTAAGTTGGTCAACTATCATTCAACTTTAGCTGTA
Source organism: Vibrio kagoshimensis (assembly GCF_050337535.1). Lineage (NCBI taxonomy): Bacteria > Pseudomonadati > Pseudomonadota > Gammaproteobacteria > Vibrionales > Vibrionaceae > Vibrio > Vibrio kagoshimensis. The sequence continues at coordinate 45,323 of NZ_JAKJSZ010000022.1, read as the reverse complement.
AATCGGCGAAGCGGTAAACTTTGCGGGGTTAAAATACCTTCTCATTATTAACTTCCTCGCAAAAAAAACGCCTACCGAAGTAAGCGTTTCAATTTGGAAGTTAGGTTAGTCTTGGTTTAATTCCAAGAACTCTTCAACCTTTTTTACCATACTTGGTGAGCCAACAAAGAATGGGACACGCTGGTGCAATTCAGTTGGTTTTAAATCCATAATACGGGTTACTCCGTCAGACGCAGTACCACCCGCTTGCTCCATAATAAATGCCATTGGGTTACATTCGTAAAGTAGACGTAACTTACCTTGAGGGTGGCTTTCAGTACTCGGGTATAAGTAGATACCGCCTTTAAGAAGGTTGCGGTGAAAGTCAGATACTAATGAACCAATATAACGTGAAGTATATGGACGTCCTTCATTTGGCGCACTTTCTTGGCAGTATTTGATGTATTTCTTAACACCCGTAGGGAAACGAATGTAGTTACCTTCATTGATTGAGTAGATTCGACCTTCATCTGGAATCAGCATGTTTTCATGAGATAGACAGAAAGTACCTAGTGAAGGGTCGTAAGTGAAACCATTTACCCCTTTACCTGTAGTATAAACTAGCATGGTTGATGAACCATAAACCACATAACCAGCAGCGACTTGCTTGTTACCAGGCTGCAAGAAATCTTCTTGAGTTGGAGGTGTACCGATTGGGGATACTCGGCGGTAGATAGAGAAAATAGTACCAACTGAAACATTCACATCAATGTTTGATGAACCATCCAAAGGATCCATAAGTACAACGTACTTAGCGTTTTTGTTCAGTTCCTTGTTAAAAGCAACAGCTTCGTCTTCTTCTTCACTCGCAACACCACAAACTTGATCGCGAGCTTCTAGAGCGGCTTTAAATTTGTCGTTAGCGTATAGATCAAGCTTTTGCTGCTCTTCACCTTGAACATTATCTGTACCAACTGCACCAGTAATATCAACTAGACCTGCTTTATTGATTTCACGGTTTACGATTTTTGCAGCAAGACGAATTGATGATAGAAGGGATGAAAGATCACCGCTTGCGTGAGGGAAGTCATTTTGTTTTGCAACAATAAACTCGCCAAGGGTGCGCATCTCAGACATGTTAATTCCTTAAGCTTCTCTAAATATAGTGGGGGATTTTAGTGCTACTGAACCAGACCTCTAGTGGGCTTTATTCACCTAGACACTTAAGTTAAATTCTACGGGGTAGATCTTTTTAATGGTAATGAACTAAGCGACAGAGATCTCAGTTACAATGTCGACTAAATTTGTTTTGCATTGCTGCTCGCTTTTACAAGCCGATTCGTGATAAGTAATGCAAATAGTTTTATTGAGAAATTGTTCATTTCACTAGCACTTTTCGACAAGTATTTGGAAGTAACTTATGCATATTCACATCTTAGGGATTTGTGGCACTTTTATGGGTGGTGCCGCTGTTTTAGCTCGTCAATTGGGTCATAAAGTGACAGGAAGCGATGCTAATGTTTATCCACCTATGAGCACGCTTTTAGAATCCCAAGGCATTGAGATTATTGAAGGGTTTGATCCTCAGCAGTTAGAACCAAGACCAGATTTAGTGGTGATTGGAAATGCGATGAGCCGCGGTAACCCATGTGTCGAATATGTACTGAACAACAATCTAAAATACACGTCTGGACCCCAGTGGCTACAAGAGTTCTTACTGCATGATCGTTGGGTTCTAGCAGTGTCTGGGACACACGGTAAAACGACCACATCGAGCATGTTAGCTTGGATTTTAGAAGACTGTGGTTATGCCCCAGGCTTTTTGGTGGGAGGGGTACTTGGCAACTTTGGCATCTCAGCCCGCTTAGGTGAGAGTATGTTTTTCGTGGTCGAAGCTGATGAGTATGACAGTGCTTTTTTCGATAAGCGTTCTAAGTTTGTTCATTACCATCCAAGAACCTTAGTCATGAACAACTTAGAGTTTGATCATGCGGATATTTTTGATGATTTAGAGGCAATTAAGCGTCAATTTCATCATTTGGTACGCACTGTTCCAAGCAATGGTCGAATTTTCTCTCCAAGGCAAGACGCTGCCATTGAAGATGTACTGGAACGTGGTTGTTGGAGTGAAACTGAATACAGCAGTGAAGCTTCATTGAATCAAGAAACTGATACTTTAGTGAATCAGCCTAGTGAAGAAAGTCTGAATGATTGGCGTGCTGAAAAGTTAGTTAAAGATGGTTCTCAATTTAATGTCTACTTCCAAAATGAAAAAGTCGGAACGGTAGATTGGGACCTTGTTGGTGACCACAATGTAAATAATGCATTGATGGCAATTGCAGCGGCTCGTCATGTGGGCGTTACTCCCGACCTAGGCTGTGAATCTCTTGCCAAGTTTATTAATACGAAGCGTCGTTTAGAATTAAAAGGCGAAGTTGCGAAGGTGAAGGTGTATGACGATTTTGCTCATCACCCTACAGCAATTGAACTTACTTTAGGTGGGTTACGTAATAAGGTGGGTGATAAGAAAATTATCGCGGTTCTGGAACCTCGCTCTGCCACGATGAAGCGAGGTGTTCATAAAGAGACATTAGCTGACTCTTTAAAGCAAGCTGATTCCACGTACTTGTTCCAGCCTGATAATATTGATTGGTCAGTTCAAGATATTGCTGACGCATGTCATCAACCCGCTTATGTGAGTAATGATATGGATGCTTTCGTATCAAGAATCGTTGCTGAAGCACAACCACAAGACCAAATACTTGTGATGAGTAATGGTGGCTTTGGCGGTATCCATCAAAAGTTACTGGATGCACTTGCAAGCAAGAATTAACACTCACCATAGAATTATTAATAAGAAGTAATTGAGATCATGACGACAAAGAATAAAGCCATCACATTAGCTTTTACTGGCGCTTCTGGCGCCCCTTATGGCTTACGTTTATTAGAGTGTTTACTTGCTGCTGATTATCAAGTGTATCTACTCATTTCTTCTGCGGCTCGCGTAGTCATGGCAACGGAACATGATATTAAATTGCCAGCGGGTCCAGACGCAGCAAAAGCAGTGCTGGTTAAGCACTTAAATTGCGAGCCTGAAAAGCTGATTGTATACGGCAAGGATGATTGGTTTTCGCCTGTTGCATCCGGCTCTGCTGCACCGAAACAAATGGTAGTGTGCCCATGTTCAGCAGGAAGTGTTGCGTCTATCTCTCATGGAATGTCAGATAATTTGATTGAACGGGCAGCCGATGTAGTGATGAAAGAGCGTGGGCAATTATTGCTGGTGGTAAGAGAAACTCCATTTTCTACGCTGCATTTAGAGAACATGCATAAGTTATCCACTATGGGTGTGACTATTATGCCCGCTGCTCCGGGTTTTTATCATCAACCTAAGACCATTGAAGATCTGGTGGATTTTATGGTGGCGAGAATTTTGGATCACCTTGGTGTTGAGCAAGGTTTAGTGCCACGTTGGGGATATGATCAACGCAAGTAACGGGATCGTTATAGCTTATTGAGTCAATTCCAATTACAATCCAAATCACTCATCGGGGAGCGAAGCATTCGATTTATGAATGTTAGCTGAGATCAAGTTTAACCTTGGGACCCGTAAACCTGAACCAGATAATGCTGGCGTAGGAATTGAGTTAGGATCCTACCTATTTATCCTCCCTCAAACCTGTGCCGCTCAAGACCATGGAGAGCGTCCAGTGAAATTTGCATTAACTACTCTTGCTTTAGCAACAGTGACTTCATTTTCAGCTTTAGCTGCTGATAGTACACTAGCGGCTAACAGTACATTAACGGTGTATACCTACGATTCTTTTGCTGCTGATTGGGGACCTAGACCAGCAGTAGAAAAAGCATTTGAAGCGCAGTGTGGCTGTGATGTTAACTTTGTTGCTTTAGAAGATGGCGTGTCTATTTTAAATCGACTGCGTCTTGAAGGTGGCAATAGTAAGGCTGACATCATTTTAGGTTTAGATAACAACCTGATGGCTGAAGCGAAAAAAACAGGTTTATTGGCTGAGCATAAAGTAGATACTTCTGCTGTTACTCTGCCTAATGGTTGGAGCGATAATACGTTTGTACCGTTCGACTTTGGTTACTTTGCTTTTGTTTACAATAAAGAAAAGCTAGAAAACCCGCCAAAAAGCTTAAAAGAATTAGTTGAGCAACGTGATGACCTTAAAGTGATTTATCAAGATCCTCGCACCTCAACACCTGGTCAAGGTTTAATGCTTTGGATGAAGTCTGTGTATGGTGACGACACGACTCAAGCATGGAAACAGCTAGCGAAAAAGACAGTAACCGTGACGAAAGGTTGGTCTGAAGCTTACTCTATGTTTTTAGAGGGTGAATCTGATTTAGTGCTTTCTTACACGACGTCACCTGCTTATCACATTATTGCAGAAAGCGACTCAAAATACGCAGCTGCTAATTTTGCTGAAGGTCATTACACCCAAGTTGAAGTTGCCGCAAAAGTGAAAGGCAGCAAAAATGAAAAGCTTGCTGACGAATTCATGCAGTTCATTTTAAGCGATGGCTTCCAATCAGCCATGCCAACCGGAAATTGGATGTACCCAGTGACTGGCGTTAAATTACCTGAAGGCTTTGAAGCGTTGACAGTGCCAAGTAATGCACTGAGCTTTTCTTCAGATGAAGTAGCAGAAAATCGTAAGACTTGGATCCGTGAATGGCAAAGTGCTTTAACATTTTAATCGTTCTTTTTGGTTCTCAAGTGAAACATTTTTAACGGAGCGACATGTTAAATTCGATTCCAAAGATTGGCTTATGGGTTGCGTTACTCATTGCCACTTTTGTTATCTCATCAGTAGGGGCATTGCTTAGCAATGCCCCTTCTCTTGATATAAGCCAAGTATGGTCAGACCCTTACTATTGGCATGTAACAAAGTTCAGTTTCTATCAAGCTACACTTTCGATGGTATTAAGTGTGCTTTTKGCTATTCCTGTTGCTCATGCTTTATCTCGCCGTCAGTTCCCTGGGCGAAGTATTTTATTGCGGCTTTTTGCCTCTACCTTAGTTCTTCCTGTTCTCGTTGGTGTGTTTGGGATTCTAGCTATTTATGGCAACAGTGGTTGGTTGGCTAAAGGGCTCGCTCAATTTGATATTAAACTCCCATTTTCAATCTACGGTCTAAATGGCATTTTGCTTGCGCATGTCTTTTTCAATTTGCCTTACGCTAGCCGGCTTTTATTACAAGCGATTGAGACGGTGCCTGCAGAACAGCACAAGCTGTGTGCTCATTTAGGAATGACGCATTGGGATAAGTTTAAATGGGTAGAATGGCCTAGGTTACGCCAGCAGCTTCCTCATGTATGCGGCTTAGTGTTTATGCTGTGCTTTACTAGTTTTGCAACTGTTATGGCATTAGGTGGCGGTCCGAAATCGACCACTATTGAACTCGCCATTTATCAAGCGATTAAGTTTGATTTTGATTTACAGGCGGGAGCGATATTGGCAATTTGGCAAATGCTATTGTGCGGTGTCCTCGCGATCAGTATTCAACGCCTCTCTAAACCGATCTCTGTTACTCCTAGCCAACAGTCTGATGATAAGTATTTAGTGAAAGATACTTATTGGTCAAAAGGGTGGGATAGCTTTTGGATCATAGCTGTTTCACTGCTTGTGCTACCACCTTTGGTCATGGTCATCATTAGTGGTATTAATGCGCAAGGTTTTAATGTCTTAACCAGTGCGCCTTTTTGGAACGCTCTTGGAACATCATTAAAAGTGGCCGTGCTTGCCAGTACTATTGCGATGATCATTGGTATCGCGATCCTTATAACTAGCCGAGCTTGGCGTCTGCATGGCAAAAACTTCAAAGCCGATAAAATTGAATTAGTGGGCACCATTATTTTGGTGACACCAGGGCTAGTGATCAGTACTGGTTTATTCTTGTTACTTCGATCATTTACCGATGTTTTTAGCTTAGCCTTTTTCGTTGTGGTTGCGGTAAACAGTTTAATGGCATTGCCTTATGTGATTAAAACCCTTGCGCAACCCATGTTGCACCTCGCTCAGCAATATCAATACTTATGTCCAAGTTTGGGTATGACGGGACTGACTCGATTCAGGTTAGTGGAATGGCGAGCGTTACGAAAGCCGATGGCACAAGCGTTTGCGATTAGTTTTATGTTAGCTATAGGCGACTTAAGCGCAATTGCTTTATTTGGCAGTCATGATTTTAGAACGTTACCTTTGTATTTATTCCAATTGCTAGGCAGTTATCAAATGGAGGCGGCTGCGGTGGTTTCTGTGAGTTTATTGCTACTGAGTGTGGGCAGTTTTAGTCTGATTGAATTTTTATTTACTCGAAACTCAAATTCTAACGCGAAAGAATTAAGGAACCGATAATGTTAGTGATGAAAGAGGTGGACTACCACTATCACCGAGAGTTGTTTCGCTTTGACTTTCAAGCTGAGCAGGGCGACATTGTCGCGTTGATGGGACCGAGCGGTGCCGGAAAGTCCACACTATTGGCGCTGGTTGCTGGGTTTATCGAGCCTACATCGGGTGAGATCTCTGTGGCAGGGCAATCGCTTATTGGTAAGGAAGCGCATCAACGTCCATTGGCTATGCTGTTTCAAGAACACAACCTGTTTGCCCACCTCACGGTACGTGAAAATATTGGCTTAGGGTTGCATCCGGGTTTAAAGCTTACAGTAACCCAAAAGCTCGAAGTTGAGCAGGCTGCAGCACAAGTTGGAGTGGCGGAATATTTAGATAGATTGCCGGAGCATTTATCTGGCGGTCAGCGTCAGCGTGTCGCGCTTGCCCGCTGTTTTGTTCAGCCTCATGATATCTGGTTACTTGATGAACCTTTCTCAGCACTTGACCCTTTGCTTCGTGAGGAAATGCTTAACCTAGTGAAGCGATTAGCGGCAGAGCGAAATATTACGGTCTTGATGGTGACTCACCATTTAGGTGATGCACGCAGTATCGCGAATAAGTTTGTTTTTGTGGCACTCGGTAAGGTGCTGGTTGAAGACTCGATAGAGGTACTGACGGCTGATCATTCCCAGCAAGAATTGAGCTCATTTGTTAAAGCGGGTGAGTGACGACTGAACTTTGATAGTCAATACATATTGAGGCTAAGTACATCTTAATACTTCAGTACATATCGATATTAAGCACTTCTAAAACCAAAAGACCTAGCATGTGCTAGGTCTTTTATTATCTTTCTGAGTAAAGAGGGGCGAAGGTTAGTCGCCTAGTTTTAACTCTTTTAAGATTTGGAAAATCTCACGAGAAGACTTGGCTGGCTTATTCGCTGATTTCTCTTTGTTAGCTTGGCGAGCGAGCTGGCGAAGACGCTGACGGTCTGCTTCAGGGTACATGTCCATCACTTCTGAAATAGCTTTATCGCCTTCAGCAACAACGCGGTCACGCAGTTGTTCTAGTTTGTGCAGTTCAACTGTTGCTTGAGAGTGTTTGTTGCGAATCTTATCTAAAGCAGCTTGAATTGGCTCAGGATCTACATTGCGCATTACTTTACCAATGTATTGAAGTTGACGTCGCTTTGCTTCGTTCTTAAAGCGCTGTGCATCTTTAATCGCTAAAGCCAGATCTTCAGACAAAGGAAACTTATCAAGAATCGAAGGCTTTAATTCAACAAGCTCTTCTCCCAGCTTTTGCAGGGCGTCCATGTCCGTTTTCATTTCTGTCTTACTTACCCAGATGATTTCTTCTTCTGGTTCCCATGGGGCTTTTTGGTTTTTGCGAGCCATCTTTTCTGCCTATATCACTATCTCAAACGAATATACGCCTATTTTAGCAAGAATCTTGGGGAGAATGCGAAATTCTTGTTATCCTAACGAATATTGATACTTAAAATTAGATTAGATATGGATGTGAAACAGCAAGTCGCTCAGCAACGTGTTGAGTTAGAAGCCGCAGTAGCGAAAGCATTAGACATGGCATCAGTCAGCTCAGACGCAGCTGAAGTCGCAATAACTAAATCAACGGGATTAAGTGTTTCTACTCGCATGTGTGAAGTGGAAAACGTTGAATTTAATAGTGATGGTGCGCTTGGTATTACTGTTTATCGCGGTCAGAAGAAAGGCAGCGCATCAACATCTGATCTTAGTGAAAAAGCTATCGCTCAGACTGTTGCTGCTGCATTAGATATTGCTCAGTACACTTCTGAAGACCCATATGCAGGTCCTGCACCGAAAGAATTAATGGTTCAAGAGATTCCAGATCTTGATTTATTCCACCCTGATGAACCTAATCCTGATGTTGCCGCTGAAATTGCGATTGCAGCTGAAAGACAAGCTTTAGCTTATAGTGACAAAATTAAGCAAAGTGATGGTGCAAGCTACGATAGCCATTATGGCGTGAAGGTTTATGGTAATAGCCATGGATTATTAGCAAGCTATGCTTCAAGTCGTCACAGCACGAGCTGTTGTGTGATTGGTGAAGGTGCAAATGGCGAAATGGAACGAGACTACAGCTATACGCTTGCTCGTCACCGTGATGATTTGTGGACGCCTGAGCGTGTTGGTCAAGAAGCGGCAGAAAAAACCGTTAGCCGTTTAGATGCAAGAAAGCTCGCTACAGGTAAATACCCGATCATGTTTGCTCCTGATGTTGCAACAGGTCTAGTTGGTCATTTAGTGATGGCTATCAGTGGTGGCAATCTATATCGCAAGTCTTCATTTTTATTGGATCACCTAGGCAAGCAAATTTTACCAGAGTGGTTTAACATTTCTGAAAAGCCACATGTATTACGCGGTTTAGCTTCTAGCCCTTTTGATAGTGAAGGCGTCTTCACTCAAGACCGTGAGATCATTACTGATGGTGTGTTAGCGACTTATCTACTGACAAGCTACGCTGCGCGTAAAATGGATATGACTTCAACAGGTCACGCTGGTGGTATTCATAACTGGTTCGTTAAATCGACAGGTCAGAACTTTGAGCAAATGCTTAAAGAACTGGGTACGGGCTTCCTTGTTACAGAAGTAATGGGGCAGGGCGTGAATACAGTGACAGGCGATTATTCTCGTGGCGCTGCTGGTTTCTGGGTAGAAAACGGTGAGATTCAATATCCAGTATCAGAAGTAACGATTGCGGGTAATTTAAAAGACATGTTCACCCAAATAGTCGCTGTGGGTAATGACGTGGAAACGCGTTCACAAATACAAACAGGTTCTATTTTATTGGAATCAATGAAGGTTGCTGGCGAGTAAGTTAGAAACTTTAAATAAAGAAAAGGGAGCGATTATGCTCCCTTTTTTGTGTTTGGTATTCAGTGCTTGGTCGTGAGGGCTTGTTTATTAATATTTAAAACTTGGTATTGCCTTAAGTGCATTCTCTAAATGAACGAGTTAAATGGCTCAGCTAGATAGATGAGCCAAGTACGATAAATTTAGATAAGAATCGTTGCTAACCCTAGGAATACCGATAAGCCAATCACATCAGTCACTGTTGTAAGCGCCATACCGCCAGCGAGTGCAGGGTCGATATTCATTTTCTTTAGCATGACAGGAATTGTTACCCCTGCTATACCTGCAACAATTAAATTGGTCATCATTGCCGCGGAGATGATCCCGCCCAGTATCCAGTTACCTTTCCAAGCAACCACAATACCACCAATGATCACCGCCCAAAGTACACCGTTTAGAAAACCAATTGCCGCTTCTTTTAGCAGTAGTTCACGTTTGTTACTGTCACCGATGTGACCCAGAGCTAAACCACGGATCACTAGCGCGACCGTTTGGTTACCCGCAACACCACCCATAGAAGGAACAATCGTCATCAATACGGCAATGGCGGCCATTTGATTTAAAGTGGCTTCAAACATATTGGAAACCGAGGCTGCCGCTAGTGCTGCTAGTACGTTCGCGCCCAGCCAGACACTTCGACGACGTGCTGATTTTACTACTGGTGCAAAGGTATCTTCGTCATCATCCATACCCGCCATACTCATCATGGAGTGCTCGGCATCTTCACGAATTACGTCGACAACATCATCGATCGTAATACGACCGACTAGGTGCTGATTTTCATCTACAACCGGAGCTGAAACCCAGTTTCGACGTTCAAAAAGGCTGGCGATATCAGACGCGCTAGTTTCAACAGCAATGGCTTCGTCGGCATTCTCCATGACTTCAGAAACTTGAACATCAGGCTGAGTGGTAATCAGTGCCGTAATAGATAAATTACCGATTAGTCGATTGTCTTCATCGATGACATAAAGAGCATCTGTTGCATCAGGCAATTCACCGCGCATTCGCATATAACGAAGTACAACATCGATATCGACATCACCACGGATGGTGACAACATCGGTGTTCATCAATGCCCCTGCAGAATCTTCCGGGTAAGACAGTGCGGTTTCGACAAGAGCTCGATCAACTGAGTCCATTTGAGACAGGACTTCACGAGATACATCATCAGGTAAGCTTCGAAGTACGTAGGCAACATCGTCGGTTTCCATACCTTCAGTTGCTTCTGCGAGCGTTTCGGGTGCCATTTTTGACACCAACGCATCTTTTACGTCTTCGTTAAGTTCATCAAGAATCTCACCGTAGTCTTCAGGGTCTGTGAGTTGCCAAAGTACTTCACGACTTTTTCGCGGAGATGCTTCTAAAAGGTGTGCGATATCTTCAGGTTCCATATCCTGAAGTTGTCGGCGTACATGGACAAAACGACCGTTTTCTAAGGCTTCACTGACTTCTTGTAGGGTTTGGTGAGCTTGGTCAAATTCTAGTTGTTCGGCCATTCTGCCCCCTAAGTCGTTATTATTACAATGTTTCGAATAGTAACTTAATTCTAGCCCTTATTTAATAAGAACTTATTACGTTAGGGAATTAAATTGAGAATAATTGAAGTGCGAATATGAAGGAGCTGACGGGATGTAAATACATAGAAAAGATGGGGCTACTCACCCTCATCAAATTTATCTTCAATTAAATGACAAACTGCATCCAACGCTTCTTGAGCATCGACTCCTGACGCCTGAATTGTGATGTTCTGCCCTTGAGCTGATTCGAGCATTAAGAGTCCCATCACGCTGTCTGCTGTAGCCGTCTTGTCTTCTTCGCTATGGACGGTAATGGTCGCAGTATAGCTCTGTGCCAATTCGACAAGCTTTACTGCGGCTCTCGCATGTAAACCAAGTCGATTTTGTATTAATACGGTTCGCGTGAGTTCCATGCTTAGTCTCTATTTGTTTTTTTCTAAAGAGGCGTGTCTGATCTGTACTTGATGACCGAGTTCAGAGAAGTACTCACCAATTTTTTGAGTTAGGTAGACCGAACGGTGTTTACCACCAGTGCAACCTATCGCGACGGTTAAGTAGCTGCGGTTGTTTTTCTCTAACATAGGTAGCCACTGCTCAACAAAACCTTGGATCTGCTGCTTGAGTTCAATCACTTCTTTGTGTTTTTCGAGAAATGAATGGATGGGAGCATCGAGACCTGTCATTGGGCGTAAAGCCGGTTCCCAATGTGGATTTGGTAAGAATCGAACATCGAAGACATAATCAGCGTCGCTTGGAAGACCATATTTAAATCCAAACGATTGAAATACTATGATGAGATCTTGTTTCTCTTTGCCTTCAATTTTGAAACGAACGGTTTCGCTTAACTCATAGAGGGTTTGATTACTGCTATCTAAAACGAGGTTAGCTTGCTCAATGAGTGGAGATAGAAGTGTTTTTTCAAGCTCAATAGCTTGATCAAGAGAAAGCTTTTCAGAGCTGAGTGATAACGGGTGAATACGGCGTGTTTCGCTGTAGCGTTTGAGTAAGGTTGTTTTGTCTGCATCTAAAAATAGAACATCGACATCTATGTCGTTCGATGCCTTTATCTGGTCGAGAGCGTCTGAAACTAATGTCGGCTCTTTAGGCAAGTTACGGATATCAATACTGACCGCTACGTTTTGGTTACTGTCTTTGATGGAAGAAACAAAGGCACTAAGCAGAGCAACAGGCAAGTTATCAACGCAGTAATAGCCTAAGTCTTCTAAAACACGAAGCGCCACACTTTTTCCTGCACCAGACTGACCGCTAACAACGATTAATCTCATCTTATCACTCGCAGGTTTGCACATTAGTCATGATCTCATAAAGCTCTTGATCGCTCTGGGCGTTACGGAGCTGTTTCAAGGTTTGTTTATCATTGAGCCTTTCTGCCATGCAAGAAAGCGTTTTGAGGTGCTCCTTACATTGTTCACTGGGAACCAGCAGTGCAAATAAAAGATCTACAGGTCGGTTATCGATAGCATCAAACTCGATAGGATCTTGGCATTGTAATAAAACTGCGATGGCTTTATCGCTAGCATTCATACGCGCATGTGGAATGGCGATACCATTACCAATGCCTGTACTACCCATTTTTTCACGGCTTAGCATGCATTCAAAAAGTTCAGTAGAATCTTGCCCACTGTTTTCTGCTGCTATTTGGCTGATTAGCTCTAGGGCTCTTTTTTTACTGGTGCATTGAACTGCACTTTTGGTGCAGTTCAATGAAAGTACTTCGCTTAATTGCATGTTAGTGACTACTTAACTTTTCTTTGTGCTTATTGAGTTGGCGAACGAGTTTGTCGACTAAAGCATCTATAGCTGCATACATGCTTTCATCGGTCGCAGTAGCATGGATGTCATGTTGATTGACATGCAATGTTGCTTCTGCAATTTGGTTTACTTTCTCAACTCGTAATACAACTTGAATGCTATTGATATGATCAAAGAAACGTTCAAGTTTTTCGAATTTAGAGTGAACATAGTCTTGCATTGAATCGGTAAGATCAACGTGGTGGCCTTGGATATTGATTTGCATAGACTTTCCTTTTCAGTTGGGTGCCTGGTTTTAACTAATTAAGCTAGCTTATAACAGGCGTTTACGCTGACTCGAGGGGGAAATGCCCAGGGATTCACGGTATTTTGCTATCGTCCGTCTAGCTACCTGAATTCCTTGGTCAGCCAGTAAGGCAGCAATTTTGCTATCGCTAAGAGGCTTGGCTGTATTTTCAGCCGCCACCAACTTTTTGATTAAAGCGCGAATTGCTGTAGATGAACACTCTCCGCCATTATCTGTACTGACATGGCTAGAGAAGAAATATTTTAGTTCGAAGATGCCGCGTGGGGTATGCATGAACTTTTGAGTGGTGACTCGAGAGATCGTAGATTCATGCATGTCGACATCTAAAGCCACATCATTTAGTACCATTGGTTTCATGGCTTCTTCACCATATTCAAAGAAACCATGTTGATGTTCAACAATACACCTTGATACTTTGAGTAAAGTTTCATTTCGGCTTTCTAGGCTTTTAATTAGCCACTTTGCTTCTTGTAAATTTGAGCGTATGTATTGACTGTCGGCACTGTTGCCTTTACCCAATTGAGCATATTGCTGATTTACTTTTAATTTAGGAATGCTATCTGGATTGATGGTTACTAGCCATTTTCCATGATCTTTAAATACAGATACATCTGGCACAACGTATTCAGTTTCATCGGGTGTGATTTTGCTACCAGGTCTTGGATCGAGTTGTTGAATCAGCTGCAGAACTTCACGTAGTTCTGTTTCTTTTAGCTTGGTTTCTTTAATAACCAGCTTATAGTCTCGGTTACCAAGTTGGTCGATATGATTGGATAAAACCAGTTTAGCTTCATTCAACCAAGGCGTTTCTTCAGGGAAGGTCGCCAGTTGAAGTAATAAACAGTCTTGTAGATTTATGGATGCAACACCGAGAGGATCAAATTGTTGAACGCGTTTACGAACGGCTTCGATCTCATCAAGTTCAACTTCTTCACTATTGAAACTTTCTAAAATATCTTCAAGTGAAACCGTTAAGTAACCGTGGTCATCAACGGCATCAATTAGCGCTAGAGCAATCGTTCGGTCGGTTTCACTAAAAGGGGTCAGGTCGAGTTGCCATAATAAATAGTCGTGAAGGCTTTCGGTTGTTTCACCTTGATAAACTGGCATGTCGTCATCAATAGCAATACCGGTATTACCTGTATTGGAGGTGTAAACATCTTCCCAGGTAGTATCTATTTCTAGTTCATTACCAATTTCAGATTTTTCGATAAGGTCTGAGCTATCAGGTAAGTCGGGCTCAGATGTTGCTTCTGGAGTGTCTGCTGAGTTTTCCTTTGCTTCACTTGTGGCTTTGTCATCAGTTGAAGGCGTATCTTCACCACCTTCTTCCACATCAAGTAATGGGTTTGACTCTAACGCTTCTTGAATTTCTTGCTGTAAATCCAGAGTCGACAATTGTAACAAGCGAATGGCTTGCTGCAATTGAGGCGTCATAGCTAACTGTTGGCCAAGCTTAAGTTGTAATGAGGGTTTCATTCAGTAGTACTTACCTAATTATTATTTTTAGACTTTCTTGATGCTCTCTATCTAATCATAGACGGAATTGTTCACCTAGATAAACTTGTTTTACTTGTTCGTTATTGAGAACGTCTTCAGGTGTTCCTTCAGCAATAAGATGACCTTGGCTCACGATGTATGCTTTTTCACATACGTCTAATGTTTCGCGTACGTTATGGTCAGTAATGAGAACGCCTAAGCCTCTATCTCGCAAATGCTCAATGATTTTTTTGATATCAATGACGGAGATTGGGTCAACACCAGCGAAAGGTTCATCAAGTAAAATGAACTGCGGGTTTGCTGCAAGTGCTCTTGCGATTTCAACTCGGCGTCGTTCTCCACCTGATAGCGCCATGCCTGCACTGGTTCTGATGTGCTGGATATGGAATTCTTCAAGAAGATCTTCAAGCTTATCTTGTCGCTGTTCATGAGTCAGTTCATCACGAGTCTGTAGAACCGACATAATATTATGTTCAACGGAAAGCTTACGAAATATGGATGCTTCTTGCGGCAAATAACCAATACCTAAACGCGAACGGCTATGCATAGGCAAAATACTGATGTCATTATCATCAATGCTGATAGTACCTTCATCACGAGCAACCAGACCTACAATCATATAGAAAGAGGTAGTTTTACCCGCACCATTAGGTCCGAGTAAGCCGACAATTTGCCCTGACTCGACTTGCAAGCTTACATCAGTAACAACTTTCCGTTTGCTGTATGTTTTCGCGAGATTTTGTGCTTTTAGTATTGCCATAATTATTGGTCACTTGCGCCGTTATTTGTTCACTTGAGTTGGCTGTAATACCGTTGTTACTCGCTCATCTTTATCACTATCAGCAACGAGCTTTTGTGACGAAATTTGGTAAGTAATGCTTGAACCGCTAATGGTATTTCCATCTTGGGACAGTTGCGCATTCTTAGTCATGATTAACTTATCGGTTTGTAGCTGGTAGTTTAGATTATTGGCTTGCCCATCCAGTGTTTTCCCATCGTCTGTGAGCTGAGAAAATGTCGCTGGTATGCCAAACGCATTAATAGCAGCGATCTCACCAGTAGTGGCGTCTCGAGTTACAACTATTTTATCGGCATTTATATTAATGCTGCCTTGCTTCAGCTTTACATCGCCTTGAAAAGTGACTTTATTACTTTTCATATCAAGCTGCTGACTGTCTGAATCAATGTAAACAGGCTGCTCAGTATCTGAAGTTAACGCTAAAGCGTTAGGTGACGCAAAAGCAAAGGCAAGTAGGCTAAGGTGTAAGAGTTTCATATCTACCTTGGACAGTATTTAAGAGGGTTGCAGTGTTGCTATCGAAATTACCTTCCATAGCTTGTCCCTCTGTTTCAAATAATGGACCGATCATGTGAACTGCCGTTTCTGATCTAAAATCTCGATTTTTCAACTCAATTGCAAGCTTGTTAGTTGTCATTGTATCAAAGCTTGCTTCTGGTAATAGGTTCTTAATGGCAACATTATCATAGAGTGTTAGCTCTTGCTCTTCACTCATCACAGCACGCCTTGCGGTTACTTGCCATTCAATCGTATGACCATCTCGAAAGACCGATAAAATCGGGTTTTCAAAAATAGTATCGCCACTTTTTGAAAAGTATTCTAAATGGCTCGATTCAATTTCGTAACTGCGTATGCCTTGTTGGTTATAGGTAATATTGTCTAGATTTTTTCCGCTAAAAATAGGCAATTCTAAATTTGGAGCGACCTGTATTGTATGACCCTGAGATTTATCATACAAATAATATGTAGACCAAGAACACACAAAGACTAGTATTAAATAGATAATACGAGGCAAAGTCATATGCTTAAGCCTTTATGCATATCAAGTTCATTTCTTGCTTGTAAGATCAGGTCGCAGACTTCGCGAACCGCGCCATGACCGCCGTTAATACTGGTAACGTAGTTAGCGCGTTGTGCTAATAAAGGGTGACCATCGGCAACGCAGACCTTTAAACCAACCTGTTCCATGACTGGCCAATCGATCAAGTCATCCCCAATGTAACCAGTGTGTTCCGGTGCAACCGATAACTTGGTGCAAATGTCTTGGTAAGCTTTTACTTTGTCATCTTGACCTTGGTAAATGAGCTTAATACCAAGCGCGTTCATTCTGTTTTCGACAATCTGTGATTTTCGACCTGTGATGATGGCGATTTCAATTCCTGCATTCATTAAAGATTTAACACCATAGCCATCACGGGTATGGAAGGTTTTTAATTCCTCACCATTATTTCCCATATAGATACGACCGTCAGAAAAAACACCATCTACGTCGCAGATCAGTAGCTTAATGTCTTTTGCGATATTGAATACGGTAGCGTCAACTTCGCCATATAATGTTTGAACAAATTGAGTCATTACATTACTCCTGCTTTTAATAGGTCATGCATATTTAGCGCACCGACAAGCTTTCCTTCATGACATAACATGAGACCATTGATGCTTTTATCTTGCATAAGGTTTAAACCTTCAACCGCTAGCATGTTTGGCTCAGCTACGGTTGGCTTCGATGTCATTACTTCACCGATGGCGGTGGTGTGAATATCTATACGCTTATCGAGGATGCGTCTTAAATCTCCATCCGTAAATATTCCGACCATATTACCTGTGTTATCAACAATCGCAGTCATCCCCAGACCTTTTTGGGAAATTTCTAATAAGGCATCACGAACTAATGCTTCAGGAGCTACAACTGGCAGGGCTTCACCCGTATGCATGATGTCTTCTAATTTTAACAGTAACTTTCTGCCTAGCGCACCACCTGGGTGTGATAGGGCGAAGTCTTCAGCAGTGAAGCCTCTTGCTTGAAGCAAAGCAACTGCAAGAGCATCTCCCATAACCAGTGTGGCTGTTGTGCTTGTTGTTGGAGCTAAACCAAGTGGGCAAGCTTCTGCTGGAACCGTTATTTGTAAATGAATATCTGCGAGTTTTGCCATGTTTGAGTTTGGCTTGCCCGTCATGCTCAATATTTGGATATCTAACCGCTTAAGAACAGGGAAAAGGCTCAAGATCTCTCCTGACTCTCCGGAGTTAGAGATGGCAAGTACAATATCACCGGGTTCAATCATTCCAAGATCACCATGAGCGGCTTCCCCTGGGTGAACAAAAAATGCTGAAGTACCGGTGCTGGCAAGTGTTGCCGCTATCTTTTTGCCTATGTGTCCAGATTTCCCCATCCCCATAACAACTACTTTGCCTTTGTTATTAAGGATAAGCTCACAAGCTTGGCAAAACTGGTCATTAAAATACTGTTCCAGTTGAGTTAGACCTGCAACCTCGGTCTCTAATACTTGTTTAGCGACACTGCGATAATCGAAAGACTTAGGCATCAAATACTCCAGAAAATTAGGTTTTGTTCGTTGTATAAGGCGTGATTAAGCCGTCATATTCATTAGCAAGTAACCTTGGTATGCAAGGAACAGTGTGACTAGAATGCCACCTTCTATACGATTAACGCTACGAGATTTACCAAGCGCCATAAGTACAAGTAATAAAGAAACGCCTAGCATGACCCAAAAATCACGACCCATTGCAAATTCACTGAGAATGGATGGGTTTAAAATACCTGGGATGCCCATTACCGCTAGGATGTTGAATACATTAGAACCAATGATATTACCTACGGCCATGTCGTCTTCACCCTTCATAACACCCGCTAGAGAAGCGGCTAATTCAGGTAAACTTGTGCCAATAGCAATGATCGTTAGACCGATAACTAGATCACTCATACCAAAGTATTTTGCGATAACCACGGCGTTATCGACAAGCATGTCGGCAGCTAGCGGAAGAATAATCAAACCAATCACTACCCACATAATGGCTTTTGGATTACTTACTCCTTCAGGGACTTCTGATTCTTGCTCATCAACAAAAGCATCGCCATTGACTTTTTCTTTACGGCTAATCTGTAACATAGCAATTAAGAATGCGGCAAAAAGCACAAACAAAAGAACGCCTTCATAGAAACCAAGGTGATTATCCCATAATAGAGCACCGGCTAATAAGGTGACACCAATCATAAGGGGAAGTTCTCTGCGAATAACACCAGAGCTGATTGAAAGCGGTTTAATGAGAGCGGTAATACCTAATATAAGGGCGATATTTGCAATGTTAGAACCAAGAACGTTACCAACCGCAGTATCCGTTTTTCCATCTAAAGCCGCGGTAGCTGAAACCATCATTTCAGGAGCCGAAGAACCCATAGCTAAAATTGTCATACCAATAACAAGAGGTGAAATACCTACGTTACGAGCAAGAGCAGCAGCACCATATACAAGCTTATCTGCACTCCAAACTAAAAAAACAAGACCGACAATTAGAAACGCGATGGCTTCAAGCATGATGATTCCTACAAATGAGTTAAATGGGGGTAATTAACCGCTAATTTTGACTTGTTGCTAAGTAAAAGGGAAGTCACTGTTTCAATTAATTGTTGGTTTGCTGTAAACAAACTTAATCGCTTTTAAAAATAATCATGAATTTTATTATTTAGAAGAGGTTGGATGAGCACTAGAATAAATCGAACAGTGCTTTTAATTATTATACATAGTGCTTATCATGAACCGAATTATCGATGCTTTTTAGATCAAGGATAGAGCCATACTATGAGAAATAATGAACTCGTTAGAGTAGAGAACTTAACTTTCTCTCGCGGCGAACGAACTATTTTTGATGACATTAGCCTACTCGTACCCAAAGGCAAGATCACTGCGATCATGGGCCCATCCGGTATAGGTAAAACAACTTTGCTGCGTATTATTGGCGGTCAATTACCTCCTGATACGGGGAAAGTGTGGTTTGATGGAGATAATATCCCATCACTGTCACGCCGAAATCTATATCAAGCCCGTAAAAAAATGAGCATGCTGTTTCAATCAGGTGCGCTTTTTACGGATCTAACGGTATTTGATAATGTCGCATTTCCACTCCGCGAACATACGGATTTAAGTGAGAAGTTCATTGACTCGATTGTTAAGCTTAAACTTGAGGCGGTAGGGCTTCGTGGCGCTGCGCAACTAATGCCAAGTGAGCTTTCTGGTGGTATGGCAAGGCGTGCGGCTCTAGCTCGTGCTATTGCGCTAGATCCTACTCTTATTATGTACGATGAACCTTTTGTTGGGCAGGACCCTATTACGATGGGAGTTTTAGTTAAACTTATCCGCAGCTTGAACCAAGCACTTGATTTGACATCTATCGTGGTTTCACATGACGTTCCTGAAGTGATGAGTATTGCCGACCTTGTCTATTTACTCGCTGATGGAAAAGTCATCGCGAGTGGCTCCCCAGAGGAACTACGTCAAAGTAACGATCCAAGGGTGCAGCAATTCTTACAAGGTGACGCGGATGGCCCAGTGCCTTTCCGTTTCCCCGCTCAGAGTATTGAAAAGGACTTGTTCTAAAATGATCTCCAATTATATCGCGAGCGTTGGACAAAGAGCATTAGCCATTTGTGAAGCTTTTGGGCGAGCAAGTCTAATGTTATTCGGAGCCCTGGTTGGCGTTCCTCGTTTAAAAAACTTCCCTCTATTAGTTAAGCAGCTTTACAGCGTAGGCGTGCAGTCCCTCGCGATTATTATCGTATCTGGACTTTTTATCGGAATGGTTTTGAGTTTACAAGGCTACGTGATTCTTATCGATTATGGTGCTGAAGGTAGCCTTGGACAAATGGTGGCATTATCGTTATTACGTGAGCTAGGACCGGTTGTGACGGCTTTGCTTTTTGCCGGTCGTGCTGGTTCAGCTTTAACTGCCGAAATTGGTTTGATGAAAGCAACTGAGCAATTGTCTAGCTTAGAAATGATGGCAGTGGATCCCTTAAAGCGTGTAATTGCACCTCGTTTATGGGCTGGATTAATTTCAATGCCACTACTTGCTATGATCTTTATGGCCGTAGGGATTTGGGGCGGTCAACTTGTCGGTGTTGACTGGAAAGGAATTGATCATGGTAGTTTTTGGTCTGCGATGCAGTCTTCTGTTGAGTTAGGTAGAGACATAGGCAACAGCTTAATTAAGTGTATGTTCTTTGCTATTACAGTGACTTGGATCGCTCTATTTAATGGTTACGATGCAATACCTACTTCTGAAGGTATTAGCCGCGCAACCACACGCACTGTTGTGCACTCTTCTCTAGCTGTATTGGGGCTAGATTTTGTTCTTACAGCATTGATGTTCGGGAATTAATCATGCAACAAACACGAAAATTAGAATTATGGGTCGGTACTTTTGTTATCGCCGGAATTTGCGCAATCTTAATCATGATTTTTCAAGTCGCTGACGTAAAAGGTCTTGGTTCAAACCATACTTACTCTTTAAAGGCGACATTCGACAATATTGGTAGCTTAAAAGTGCGTTCACCTGTCAAAGTTGGCGGTGTGGTTGTAGGCCGTGTTACGAGTATCGAATTAGATAGCGAGAGTTACTTACCAGTTGTAAATCTTTCTATTGATTCGAAATATTCGCAATTCCCAGAAACTTCAAGTGCGAAGATTCTGACTTCAGGGTTGATCGGCGAGCAGTACATTAGCTTAGTGCCAGGTTTTGTCTTTGAAGGTGAAGAAATGCTAGTCGATGGTGACTTTATTGAAGACACTAAATCCGCTTTAGTACTTGAAGACCTGATAGGTCAGGTTTTGTACAGCGTTGGCGGCTCAGAAGAAACGACAAAGGAATAATGACATGCTGAAGAAATTATTTATTACCCTGACGGCTCTGCTCTTTTCTGTGAATGTTTTTGCAGAGTCGACTGATAAAAAAGAAACGATAGATAAAACTCAGCCTTATCACATGATGAAGCAAGTCGCTGACCAAGCTTTTTCTCGATTGAAAGATGAGCAAGTTAATATTCAGAACGATCCTGAATTATTGAAAGTCATTGTTGAAGAAGAGTTGATGCCATACGTCAATTCTCAGTATGCGGCGTTAAAACTATTAGGACCCAATTTAAAAGGTGCGGATAAAAAAGACGTACGTATTTTTATTGATGCTTTTTATGGCTATCTAGTGACATCGTATGCGCAAGTTTTGACTCAGTACACTGACCAAAAAATTGAATTTGGACCAGAAACTAAGTTAAAAGAAAGCAGCCGTATTACTAGCATAAAAGTCGATATCATTGCGGCTCCACGTCCTAATATCAAACTTGAATTTAAATTACGTAAAGATAAAAAATCTGGTGAGTGGAAAGCTTTTGATATGATTGCGGAAGGCATTAGCTTACTTTCTAGCAAGCAATCTGAATGGAACAGTAAAATACGCCAGCAGGGTATTGTTTCAGTTGCACAAGATCTAGATCGTTTGGCGCAACAGCCAATTCGTTTTGAAGGGGCTAAGTAATGTCACATCCTCAATGGAAATCAATCAGCATTGATACGTTTCAGCTCTCGGGGGATTTAGACAGAGAGTCAGTTCCATTGCTATGGTTAACATTGGAGAGTTGGAAAACGGCTGAATCTGAAGTTCAAGTCGACTTAAATCAAGTAAATCGCATTGATTCGGCTGGAATGGTGATGCTAATTCACTTAATAGAGCATGCAAAAAATCAAAACTGTCATATAATGCTCAGTTTCGTGCCAGAACAATTACGAACGTTGTTCCAATTGAGCAATATCCAGCCATTGATGGCAAAACACTTAAAAGATTAGGCAGGAGCTATTTGTGGACAGCACAAAAGTACAAGAATTATTAACAGAGGCGTTAGGCCTACAAGAACTTATCGTAAAGGGTGAAGGTAGCCACTATGAAGTGGTTGCAATAGATGCTTGTTTTGACGGTATGAACCGAGTAAAAAAACAGCAACTTATTTATGGTCCTTTAATGGAATACATTCAACGCAATGATATCCACGCTCTTTCTATTAAGGCTTACACGCCAGAAGAGTGGGAACGCGATAAGAAACTGATGTCTCTGTAAGGTTTATGATGGAAAAGTTTCGAGTTATTGGATCGGATAAGCCACTTAATGGCGAAGTAACGATCTCAGGCGCAAAAAATGCTGCGCTCCCTATTTTATTTGCTTCTATTCTTGCAGAAGAGCCTGTAGAAGTAAGTAATGTACCTCACCTTCGTGATATTGATACCACGATGGAATTGCTTAAGCGATTAGGTGCAAAAGTATCACGTAACGGTAGTGTTCATGTTGATGGTCGTGAGATCAATGAACTATGTGCTCCTTATGACTTAGTTAAAACGATGCGCGCTTCTATTTGGGCTTTAGGTCCATTGGTAGCTCGTTTTGGTCAAGGTCAAGTGTCACTTCCTGGTGGCTGTGCAATTGGTGCTCGCCCTGTGGATCTTCATATCCACGGTCTTGAGCAACTAGGTGCAACAATTACATTAGAAGACGGTTACGTTAAAGCAAGTGTTGATGGTCGCCTTAAAGGCGCACATATCGTGATGGATAAAGTGAGCGTAGGTGCCACTATTACTATCATGTGTGCAGCAACACTAGCTGAAGGTAAAACAGTACTTGATAATTCTGCTCGTGAGCCAGAGATTGTTGATACTGCTGATTTCCTTAATAAGTTAGGCGCTAAGATTTCAGGAGCAGGTACAGACACTATTACTATTGAAGGCGTAGAACGTCTTGGTGGTGGTAAACATGCTGTGGTTGCAGACCGTATTGAAACGGGGACATTCTTAGTTGCTGCTGCTGTTTCTGGCGGTAAAGTGATTTGTCGTAACACGAGTGCTCATCTTCTTGAAGCGGCATTAGCGAAGCTTGAAGAAGCTGGTGCGAAAGTTGAAACTGGTGAAGATTGGATCAGCTTGGATATGACGGGCCGTGAACTGAAAGCGGTGAAAATCGTAACAGCGCCTCACCCTGGTTTTCCTACAGATATGCAAGCGCAATTTACTTTGCTGAATATGATGGCGAAAGGTAGTGGTGTTATCACTGAAACTATTTTTGAAAACCGCTTTATGCATATTCCTGAGCTTCAGCGAATGGGTGCCAAAGCTGAAATTGAAGGCAACACTGCAATTTGTGGTGATACGCCCCAGTTAAGTGGTGCACAAGTGATGGCGACCGATCTACGTGCTTCTGCAAGCCTAGTTATCGCGGGTTGCATTGCTCAAGGCGAAACTATCGTAGACCGTATTTATCACATCGATCGTGGCTACGATAAGATTGAAGATAAACTGTCTGCTCTAGGCGCAAATATCGAACGTTTTCGTGATTCAAACTAGCCCATACGCTAGTGAATAATGAGTTAAACGATAAAAATAGAAAGTCGAAACCTTGGTTTCGGCTTTTTTATAGATGTATTTATTTATAGTTATACCTCGCTGTTTTTAGCGTCGTGAGCCTCATTCTAATGGGGGACCAGCAAGGTGTTTCTGGAGAACAAAATGATAGCAATATTACGTATTTTTGCCCTCGCTATTTTTGCGATTCTTATGTTTGTATTTGGCTGCGGTTACTGCTTATTAAGCCCACGCAATCCAAAGCATGTTTTTACTTTTGGTCGTTACTTCGGTTACATGTCCAAAATATTTGGCATGAAATTAGAATTACGTATTCCTGAAGACGCGTATTCTCGTGGTCAGCATGTCTATGTTGCCAACCACCAAAATAGTTGGGATTTATTCACCGTTTCATCAGCTGTAACACCTAAAGTCGTGACTGTAGGTAAGAAAAGCCTAGTGTGGATGCCTTTATTTGGTCAGCTTTACTGGCTAACGGGTAATATCTTGATTGACCGTGCAAATAGAAGCAAAGCGGTTGGCACTATCGATCAAGTTGTGAATAATTTAAAGGAAAGTGATGTGTCTGTTTGGATGTTCCCTGAAGGTACGCGTTCACGCGGGCGTGGGTTACTACCATTTAAGACGGGGGCATTTCATGCTGCTATTGGTGCCGGCTTACCGATTATTCCAATCGTTTGTAGCTCGACGGGTGATGTTAAATTAAACCGTTGGAATAACGGTCATGTTATCGTTGAAATGTTGCCACCAGTGAGTGTTGAAGGTTATGACAAATCAAACGTACGCGAATTGGCAAATCAATGCCGAGAGCAAATGAAAGATAAGCTGGAAGCGTTAGATAAAGAAGTTATTGAGCTGAATAGTAAATAATTTAGTCATACGATAGATAATAAAAAAGGTTGCCAACAGGGCAACCTTTTTTGTTTTTAATGAATGTACAAGTCAGCCAGAACTGGTTTGCACGTACATTCGATAATTTGAAACTTATTTACGCACCGCGATAGCTTCGATTTCAATACCAACATCTTTTGGTAGACGAGCTACTTCAACACAAGAGCGAGCAGGGTAGTTTGCTACGCCATGTTCGTCGAAGAACTTACCGTAAACTTCATTTACTGTTCCAAAATCATTTAGGTCTTTTACGAATACCGTTAGTTTCACGATATCTTTTACCGTTAGACCAGACGCTTCAACAACAGCTTTAACATTGTCTAGAGACTGACGAGCTTGTACTGCGATGTCTTCCGACACTTCACCCGTTGCTGGGTTTACTGGAATCTGACCTGAAGTCAGTACCATGTTGCCAAGATCAACACCTTGAACATATGGGCCGATTGCTGCTGGAGCAGATTCTGTATGAAGTACTTTAGTCATGGGTTATTCCATCAGTTATGAGATAAAAATCGAAATTCAGTGTGCCTCCAAATTTTCGATTGGTAAAGAGCAAAATACCCCGCACAGGCGAGGTATTTCATAGTTTTGACATTCGCAGCAATGAATAAAGTGGCTTTATCTTTCTGTTACGATTTCGCGTGCGAAAACTTTCTCACAGTATTTGCACTTCAAGCGAATATCTTCTTTCTTCTCAAAGACCTTGAAGCTACTTTCAACGGGTTCATTATGCGTAATACAGTTGGTATTTGGGCATTCAAAAATATCATTGATTTGCTCAGGAAGTTCTAAAGCAAGTTTCTTAACGACTTTGTAATCTTCTATTTGGTTAACAGTGGCATGCGGTGCATACAGAGCTAACTTATTTGCTTGCTCTTCTGTAACGAATACGTTTTCAATTTTTAATAAATCTTTTCCACCTAGAGCTGAAGACGGAAGGTTTAGACCTATCGTGATACGTTGATTTGAATTATGCATATCAAAAAGTTTTAGAACTTTGATGCCGATATTCGCAGGAATATGGTCAATCACGGTGCCATTTTTGATTGCTTCAACTTGCAATTGAGTTTCTTTAGTCATGTTATATCTCCCGATTACAAGGTTTCGTTTAGAACTAGAGCCAGTAAAGCTTCACGTGCGTAAACGCCATTTTCAGCTTGCTCGAAGTAATAGGCGTAAGGTGTTTTATCAACATCCGTAGTAATTTCATCTACACGTGGTAGTGGATGAAGTACTTTAAGGTTGTCACGAGCACCTTCAAGAAGCCCAGCATTTAAAATATAAGCCGACTTAATATGAGCATATTCTGATTCGTCAAAACGCTCTTTTTGAACTCGTGTCATGTACAAAATATCGAGCTCAGGAATTACGCTATCCATATCTAATAGCTGTTTATATTGAATGCCTGCTTCGTCCAGTTCTTCACAGATGTAGTCTGGCATAGCCAAAGCTTCAGGTGCGATAAAGTAGAAACAAACGTTGTTGAACTTAGCCAATGCTTGAGTCAGCGAGTGTACGGTTCTGCCATATTTCAGGTCACCAACGAACGCGACATTCAAGTTATCTAAACGTCCTTGTGTTTCTGCAATAGAGAAGAGATCAAGCAGAGTTTGAGTGGGGTGTTGGTTCGCGCCATCTCCAGCATTGATTACTGGCACGCCATTAGAGAATTCAGAAGCGAGACGCGCAGCGCCTTCTTGTGGGTGGCGCATAACATAAGCATCTACATAAGAAGAAATCACCTGCACCGAATCTGCCAGTGTCTCGCCTTTTTTAGCTAAAGAAGTATTACCACCACTATCAAACCCAATCACATCTCCGCCAATACGTTGAATTGCGGTTTCAAAAGACAGACGTGTACGAGTTGAAGGCTCAAAGAAGCAGCTCGCAATGACTTTATTTTTAATAAGATTAGGGTTGGGTTCTGCTTTGAGTTGACCTGCCGTTTGAACAATCAATTCTAGCTCTTCACGAGAAAGCTCTGGAATTGAGATAATGTGCTTTTGAAAAAGCGAATTCGTCATGATCTTCTTCCCTACTATTTTGTATTAGCCATAAAAAAGCCCCCCAATAAGGGAGGCTTTAAAAACGTGCTGAAAAGCAGAATAGACAACCAGACAAGCAAGATAGCTTGCGTGCAATATTGGGCATTTTCACAACATTGATAGGTGTCATTTTCACTACTCTCAGACAAATTGCCGAGAATTATACGCTTTCAATTTGTGATCGCAAGCGATCACATCAAGCTTTTTTACTGTTATGAAACTCTATGATTCACGCTCGAATCATAAATTTTCAGTTGACTACCCTAGTGTGGCAACCATGACTGCTTTGATGGTGTGCATACGGTTTTCAGCTTCATCAAATACAATTGAATATTCAGATTCAAAGACTTCATCTGTAACTTCTAAGCCGTTCATGCCGTATTTATCTGCGACTTGCTGCCCAATTACGGTTTCATTGTTATGAAAAGCCGGAAGACAATGCATGAACTTAACTTGTGGGTTACCTGTTTGTTTGATGACATCCATATTCACTTGATAAGGCGTCATTACAGCAACTCGTTCATCCCAAGCTTCTGGCGCTTCACCCATTGATACCCAAACATCGGTATAAAGGAAATCACAGCCTTGAACGCCTTCATTTACATCTTCTGTAAGAGTAATTTTAGCCCCAGTTGATTGAGCGATTGATTGACACTGTTCGACAAGTGATTCTTCAGGCCAAAATGCTTTAGGGGCAACGAGGCGAATATCCATTCCCATTTTTGCTGCGCCAACTAAAAGTGAATTACCCATATTGTTACGAGCATCACCAAGGTAAGCAAAACTAATTTGATGCAGTTGTTTACCTTTGCCGTGTTCAAGCATCGTTAGAAAATCAGCAAGAATTTGTGTTGGGTGGAATTCATCTGTCAGTCCATTCCAGACTGGAACGCCAGCATAAGCCCCTAAATCTTCTACTATGCTTTGCCCAAACCCTCGATACTCGATGCCGTCATACATTCGCCCTAATACACGAGCTGTGTCTTTCATTGATTCCTTTTGACCGATCTGAGAACCAGAAGGACCGAGATAAGAAACTTGAGCACCTTGATCAAAAGCGGCAACTTCAAATGCACAGCGAGTTCGGGTTGAGGCTTTTTCAAAGATCAGCGCGATATTTTTACCGGTTAATTTTTTCTGCTCCGTACCTGCATATTTAGCTTTTTTTAAGTCAGCAGAGAGATCCAGTAAAAACTGAATTTCCTTTGGAGAGAAATCGAGAAGTTTTAGAAAGTTACGGTTGCGAAGATTAAAAGCCATATCTCGCTCCTTGAGCATAAAGAATCAATGAAGTAGATAGTTATACATATAAATGCTTTTATTGTGAATAATTATTTTATATTTTAACAAAAAAGCTGATGAGTAATCATCAGCTTTTATGGTGTTATAAATGGTAGAGTTTTAGGTGACTTCTACCAACGATATTTATCGTTTTTAAATATCATCACGTTCAATTGGGCAGCTCATGCAGCGAGCACCACCTCGTCCGCGTCCAAGCTCGTTACCAGGAATAGTCAGGACTTCTATTCCAGCTTTATCGTATTTTTCATTCGTGTAAACATTGCGCTCGTAGCCAATGACGGTGCCAGGCTTAACAGTCAACACGTTGTTAGCATCATTCCACTGTTCACGTTCAGCTTCATAATTATCACCACCAGTCGTAATGATCTTTAGTTGATCTAACCCTAATGCACCTTCGATAGCAGACAAGTAGTTATCGGCCTTCTCTACACGCATTTCACCATTTCCTTTTGGTGTTAAGCGCCAAGTATCAAGATCTTTGCGTACGATCTCTGGATATACTGAGAAAGTATCAATATCCATATGAGTCATGACAGTATCTAAATGCATGCATGAGCGATGTTTTGGAAGATCAATGGCGATCACTTCTTTAGCCTGACCTGATTTAAATAGGCTTGCTGCTAAATTTTCAACACCTTGAGGTTTGGTACGCTCAGAGATACCGATTAGCACAGCACCTTTACCAATAACGAGAACATCACCACCTTCAATATTTGCATTGTCGTAATGCAAATCTTCATCGCCAAAGTATTTAATGAAGTCCTGCCCTGCAAAAACAGGATGCCAGCGGTAGATCGCTCGCAAGTGGTTCGTTTCTCGTTGACGAGCTGGCATCATCATTGGGTTAAGAGATACACCGCCATATACCCAACATGAAGTATCACGCGTAAATAAGTGATTAGGTAATGGTTCAATGACAAAGTCGAGCGGTCTATGCATTTTAGGCAGCATAGAAGAAGACTTGATTGGCAGTTCTGAATAAGCCAAGCCACCTAATAAAATGGTTGCTAGGTGTTCATTGTCCATCTGAGCAAGATAGTTACGTAAGTCTCGAGCAAAAGTAGGACCGTAACGGAAATCAGAGATTTGAGTATTCAGTAGCCATTCCCTAGCTTCTGTAACATTGAGAGTTTCAACGAGTAGATCGTGTAACAGTAATACTTCCACGCCTTGGTTACGTAGGGTTGAGGCGAAAGCATCGTGTTCTTCACCTGCCGCTTCAACAGCCAAAACATCATCAAATAATAGTTCATGACAGTTCGAAGGGGTGAGGTGGGTGAGTGCTCGTTCAGGTCGGTTTAATAGAACTCGTCTTAACTGACCAACTTCGGAGCCAACGTACAGCTTACTCATTTTGCATCCTTACTTTTAATCCAGCCTCTAGTTATGACAAGCTTAAAAGAAAGATGCAAGCTCTAACAATAGTGTCTTTGTTTGGTTTGTTTGATTAACTTGGTTGTAAAAACTGCAAAATATGTAGATTTCATTTTTTTATGTCAATTTAATGAAAGGTAAATAGAGGCTTCCTCCTGAGTTTATATGCTGTTTTTTGACGATACGATTCGATTACTCAAGTGGAATTAAGTGAATAAACATTCAGCATTATTCAACTTGTGAGGCTTTTACGAGGTTTTATTCATTTTGATATGATCTCTTCTATGCATTTATCATGCTTAATCACGCAATTTAAGCACATTTCATGCAAAATAGTGAATGCAGACGATATGCTAAAATAGAAAATGGTTAATAATATGTTGAAAATTTGTTTCTGTGATTGCCGTTTTATTTTTCAATTAATATTACGCTACTAATCTGTTTAGAAAGATCATCTTCAACCTTTAATCTAGGTGGCTTTTCTGGTCGATCCATGACATATTTCGTGGCAATCAAATTTGATCTTTTCATAGTCAACACTCTGGAGCAGACACATGTCTCACGAAGATGAATATCTATCAGTAGCGGAATTAATTGAATTTCAAAAGGAAGAGACTCGCGACATCATTGAAGCCTTAATTGAAGATGGTAGCGATCCTGATGCTTTATACGATATTGAGCATCACCTATTTGCTGAAGATTTCGAAGTACTTGAGAAAGCCGTTGTTGAAGCATTCAAAATGGGCTTTGAAGTTCTTGAAGCTGAAGAGACAGAAGACGAAGATGGCAATAAGTTACTTTGTTGTGATGCAACGATGCAGTCTGTTCTAAACCCAGAAACGATTGATGAGCAAGTTGAGAAGCTTGTTAATCTAGCTGAGAAATTTGACATCATTTACGATGGCTGGGGCACTTACTATGAAGGTGAAGATGCTATTCATCCAGAAGAAGATGATGAAGACGAAGAATAATTTATCGTGATTTAATGAATGCCAGCATCTTTGCTGGCATTTTTGTATCTGTCCGAAAACCCTACAAAAATACATGTCATTAAGTGTGTACATTCACTATAATGCGCTCAAACTTGATCTAGCTCAATTTATCCTATGCAGTTATCACTGGCTGGCCTTTGGCAAATATCCCCGTTAACCGATCTTTCTATTCCTCAAGATGATATTACTTTTCCAGCACCTTTAAGCTCTGTACTTCCTGAATCTTTAAGTGAAGATGCGATTACTGAGCAAGAGTGGCATTTAATGCATGATATTGAAGTAGATGAAGCCATGATGGCGGTTCCTTTCGTGGAATTGGTGATGGCTGGCATTGATTATTATGCTGAAGTGAGATTAAACGGTGTAGGGGTCTTTGATTGTGATGGAAGTGAGGTTGAATATCGGAAAGATATTTCTCCGTACCTTCAATTAGGTCGTAACCGTTTTGAAATTCTTTTTTTAGAAGAAGAGGAAGGGTTGCTGCTTGAAGAAGATATGCCTGAGGTTTTGGTTCATGATAGGCAAATATCTGATTCGAGAATAGGAGTGTGGAAAGCTCCATATTTACAGTTCGTCCGGAATGTGAAGTTAGAACAAGTTGTGACTGAGCAAATTTGGCATCACGGTGGTGGCTGCGAGTTTAAAGTAGATGTTATCTATCAGACACTCAAACCAGGTCTTATTTCTGCCTCGGTTAAGTTTAATGGAATGAAACTGGTACTGCCAATTGATGTAAGAGCTGAGCATACAGGCGTTATTTTCCAGGTTGAGGCGCCAATCATCTCTGATATTAATCACCCCAACCCTAAAGATTTATACAATTTAGAAGTAGAAATTGATGGACAGGTTGAGGTGTCAAAGATATCTCTGAACCCCGCTTCATGCGTCAGCAACTTTTTACGTTAACTGCTTAGCCATGACTACTTCACAGGCATCATGGCCAGTTTCGCCCCAAGCCGATTCTAAATGCTCAAACCCAAGCTTTTCATAGAGCTTCACTGCCGCATTTAGACATTCTGTTGTTTCTAAATACATCTGTTTATAGCCTAACGTTTTGGCATGACTAATCGACATATTAACCAATTTCTTTGCCAAACCCTTTCCGCGTGTTTCCGGTAGAAAATACATTTTCTGCAATTCACACACTTCCGGCATTCCTGCTAGGGGGGCAAAACCACCGCCACCTACCACTTTTCCCGCGAGTTCTATTACCCAGTATTGAGCGCGTTCATTGTTATAAACGCTGAACATATCTTCTAGAGTAGGGTCGGCTACTCCATAACCCTTATCTTCAGTTAATCCATTTTCGTACGAGACTTGTCGAATGACATTGGCAACATCAGGGTTGTCTTGTTTTGTTAATGTGCGTATCACAAACGATTCAGAAGAGTGAGTTTGTTCGAGGGCTTTGAGGTAAAGTTCAATGGCTTCAGATACGGTGTCTTTTTCGTTTGAAGTAAGCCGTGTTAGTACTGAATCATAAAATTTATTTTGCTGTTGGTGTAATTGGGAGACTGTTTCATGACCGAGTGGCGTTAAAGCGGCGACGACACTTCTTTTATCTTCTGGATGTTTAAAGGTTTCGATTAACCCTTTTTTTTGAAGATTACTGATAGCACGGCTGGCGTTAGATTTATCAATATTGAGCTTGTTTGCAAGTTGATTGACATTGGATGCCTGTATTTCTAACTCGATCAATGTGTGAGCCTGAATGGGTTGCAAATCAAATGCTCCGCACTCTTTGTTTAACATTCCA
The DNA here is from genome assembly GCF_050337535.1 of Vibrio kagoshimensis. Lineage (NCBI taxonomy): Bacteria > Pseudomonadati > Pseudomonadota > Gammaproteobacteria > Vibrionales > Vibrionaceae > Vibrio > Vibrio kagoshimensis. The sequence goes on along the minus strand of NZ_JAKJSZ010000022.1, from coordinate 13,419 downwards.
AGCTGTCTCACCAATTGACGAGATACCTCTCTTAGCTGCTGTGCTTTCATATTCACCCTATTTAGTTGCGTTGTACAACTATAAATTAATTGCGAATCACAACAATGTCAACAAGCTTACTTGATGAATTAGTTAATAACTTATAGATCAGAGGGTTAATACTGATAAGTTGATCTCTTTTTTATATCAATTATAAATTGATCAGAATGATGTGTTTCTATAATTTCACACTGTTGATGTGCACGCAGATGTACATGATTGTTTTTAATACGTCAGATGGAATAGAAAATGGAAACGAAACAGTTAGAAACTAGGGTTAGTTTTAAGGGAAAGGGTAAGGAGTACTTTGGAATTTGGATTGTGAATATCCTTTTATCCGTCATAACGCTGGGTATTTACTCAGCGTGGGCCAAAGTACGTAATAAACGTTATTTCTATGGGAATACATTTATTGGTGGTGATAGTTTTGAATATCATGGGCAGCCAATACAAATCCTAAAGGGGCGAATCATTGCATTGATTTGTGTGGTGGTTTGGGGTGTTACGAATCAATTAGCTCCTCAGATCGCACTTATTTTAATGATGGCTTTCGTGGCTTTATTACCGCTGTTGTCTCGTAGTAATGCGCGCTTTGATTCAGCAATGACAAGCTTTAGAAATGTTCATTTCTCTTTCCATGGCACTATTTCTGGTGCTTATTGGTCGATCCTTGGACGCGGTCTTATTGTCGGCCTAGGGTTAGTCTTAGCGATTTTTGCCATCACCTTTATTATGAAAGCGAACATGATTGCTGGTGGTATTGCTATTTTAGTATCCATCCCTGCTTATGTTTATCTGCAATCTTGGTCATTAACTGGTATTGCTAATTATTTCTCGAATGGTTATCGCTATGGTGATCGCCAGTTTAAAGCGGATTATCAAAGCCGTTATTATTTTAAAGTATATCTAGTCTGCATGATTGCTTGGGTTTTAGTGAGTGCTGCAGCTGCTTTAGGCTTCTTTAGCATTGCAGGGTTCAGTGTAATCAGTAACCCGGAATCAATCTCTGAAATGGCTAATAGCGGAAGTTTCACTTCGCTGATGGTAGCTTTTTATTTTGGCTTTATCGCGATGAGTTTAGCTATTGCTGCTTACGTTAAAGTTAAAGTGAGAAATTATACATTCTCTGAGTTAACACTTGAGGGCAAAGAAAGTGAATCCAATTCAGAATTCAGCTTTGCTTCGACATTAACAGTAAAAGGTTACATGACCTTAGTTATCACTAACTTCTTACTTCAAGTGGTTACCCTTGGTTTAGCAAGACCGTGGGTAATGGTTAGAACGATGAATTACTTATCGAATAATACGTATGTTAAAGGTAATTTAGATTTACTCATTGCAAATGACCAAGCTTCAGATGTGAAGTCAGCTGTTTCAGATGAGATCTCTCAAGCATTTAATGTCGACCTTGGTATTGGCTAGATGATATCAGGTGTTGCGCACCCGCCTCGTAGCTCTGAACGTTGCGAGGCAATTTTAGATACCTCTCAGTCTGATAAGCTGATCCTTAATGTGGATGGCTCTATTGTCTCGGCATATTTTGAGCGTGTTGAAATTATGCGGGGCGTTGGTTCCGCTCCAACAAAGCTAAAGTTTCCAGATGGATGGCAATTTATCACGGATGCTAGTGATGAGATGGATGCTTATTTACAGAGTAGGGGTAAACATAATTTCATAGGGAAATTAGAGAAAAACATCACGACTATTTTAGTCAGCAGTGTTGCTCTTATCTTACTGACTATCTCTATGTTCACTCATGGGATCCCGTGGTTAACTCATCAAATAGTCACTTATTTACCTGATTCGGTACCTAAACTGGTTGAAAATCAGGTCTTAGAGTCTTTAGATGACCAATTCTTTGAGAGTTCTACTCTTTCTGAGGAACAACAGCATCATATTCGACAGCGCTTTGAAAATCAGTTGCGAAAACTGAATATCGAGGGCGATGTGCAGTTGGTCTTTCGTTCTTCAGAACTTGGCGCCAATGCTTTTGCGCTGAGTGCTGGAACAATCATTGTATTAGATGACTTAGTTCGGTTGACTGAAACTAATGAACAATTAGACAGTATTTTGTTGCATGAATTAGGGCATGTTCAACACCAGCATGTAATGAAGATATTGGTTCGATCTAGTCTTCTTTCAGTATCAGTTGCTGTGCTGACAGGTGAGAGCTCTGGGATCATTGATAACCTCACAGGTCTTGGTGTATTTATTGCGAACAATGGTCAATCTCAAGATGCAGAGCGAGAAGCGGATGCCTTTGCTTCTGATTCAATGATTGAGCTGCATGGTTCTAATCAGGCTATGATTGAGATGTTTGAATTACTAGGTAAGGGTTCTGAGGGGTATGCTGAACTGCCTACATGGCTCAGTACTCACCCTGAATTAGATGAGCGAGTTGAGTCATTAAGAGCTGCGCATTAATACTGAATTGAGATGATTAATATCCGAGTTTGGGTATTCGTTCTCTACTTATAAATTATGGCTTGGCCAAGAATACAAACTACCAGAAAATAAAAAAGGGCAGAATATCATCTGCCCTTTTTCTTATTTAAAACTATCGCTTCAATTATAAAGCAGCGATTGTCGCTTTTTGCTCTTCTAGCTTAACAAGAGTTTCTTGGTAGCCTTCAAGCTTTTCACGCTCTTTCGCGATAACGGCTTCTGGTGCTTTAGCAACAAAACCTTCGTTACCTAGTTTACCTTCGATACGCTTAATCTCACCGTGAGTTTTCGCTACTTCTTTATCTAGACGAGCAAGCTCAGCATCTTTGTCGATAAGACCCGCCATTGGGATCATCAGCTCAGATTTGCCAACAAGCTTAGTTGCACAAGCTGGAGTTGCTTCGCCGTCTGCTAGAACTTTAATATCGTCTAGCTTAGCTAGAGAAGTAAGAACGATCTTATTTGCTTCGATACGAGCTGCATCTTTCTCATCAGCGACTTTGATCATTACTTCTAAGCCTTGGCTTGGTGCAATGTCGTATTCCGCACGTAGGTTACGGATAGCTGTGATGAAAGTTTTAACCCATTCGATGTCGTCAACGATCTCAGCATTGAAGTTAGCTTCATTAAACTGAGGAAGCGCTTGAGTCATGATTGTCTCGCCTTCAACGCCGTCTACTAGCGGCTTAACGCTTTGCCAGATAGATTCAGTGATGTAAGGAAGAACAGGGTGAGCAAGACGCAGAGTCTTCTCTAGAACCGTGATAAGCGTGTAACGAGTCGCCTGTTGTTGAGCTTCAGTGCCTTTCCAAAGAACAGGTTTAGTTAGCTCTAAGTACCAGTCACAGAATTGGTTCCAGATGAATTCGTAAAGCGTGTTTGCAGCCATGTCTAGACGGTAGTTGTCTAGGTGAGCATTAAACTCTTTCGCTGCAACTTCAAATTGAGATTCAATCCACTTGTCTGCTAGAGAGAATTCCATGTTTGCACGGTCTGGAGCAGACAGTGACATGCCACAATCGTGCTCTTCTGTATTCATCAGTACGTAACGGCTCGCGTTCCATAGCTTGTTACAGAAGTTACGGTAACCTTCAAGACGCTTCATGTCCCAGTTGATGTCACGACCAGTTGAAGCCATAGCAGCAAGAGTGAAACGTAACGCATCAGTACCGTATGGTTCGATACCATCTTCGAAAGTTTTACGCGTAGCTTTTTCGATCTTAGCAGCCAGTTTAGGTTGCATCATGTTGCCACAACGTTTTTCTACTAGCTCTTCAAGACCAATGCCGTCAATCATATCGATAGGGTCAAGTACGTTACCCTTAGATTTAGACATCTTGTCGCCGTTTTCATCACGGATAAGACCCGTCATGTAAACCGTTTTGAAAGGTACTTGAGCCTTGCCATCTTCGTCTTTCACGAAGTGCATGGTCATCATGATCATACGAGCAACCCAGAAGAAAATAATATCAAAACCAGATACTAGTACTTCTGATGGGTGGAATGTTTTCAATGCATCTGTATCTTCAGGCCAGCCTTGTGTGCCGAACGTCCAAAGTGCAGAAGAGAACCATGTATCTAATACATCGTCATCTTGCTTAAGAACAATAACCGGAGAAAGGTTGTTCTTTTCACGAACTTCTTCTTCAGTACGACCAACGTAAACTTTACCATCGTTGTCGTACCATGCAGGGATGCGGTGACCCCACCAAAGTTGACGAGAGATACACCAATCTTGTACGTCACGCATCCACGCGAAGTACATGTTTTCGTATTGCTTAGGTACGAACTGGATTTGACCATCTTCAACCGCTTTAACTGCAGGTTCTGCAAGCGGAGCTGTACGTACGTACCATTGGTCAGTCAGCATTGGTTCGATAACCACGCCACCACGGTCACCGTAAGGAACGGTTAGGTCGTGATCTTTGATTTCTTCAAGTAGGCCTAGCTCTTCAAATTCAGCAACCGTTGCACGACGAGCAGCAAAACGTTCCATGCCTTGGTATTTAGCAGGAAGCTCAGTTGAATACACATCGCTTTCTTCACCGTTAGTTGTGAAGATTTCAGCCGCCTCACGGATATCACCGTTGAACGTTAGGATGTTGATCATTGGTAGGCTATGGCGCTTGCCTACTTCGTAATCGTTAAAGTCATGAGCTGGAGTGATTTTCACACAACCCGTACCTTTATCCATATCTGCGTGCTCATCGCCTACGATAGGGATAAGACGATTAACGATAGGAAGTAGGATTTCTTTACCGATAAGATCTTTGTAACGTGGATCTTCTGGGTTAACAGCAACGCCTGTATCACCAAGCATGGTTTCTGGACGAGTAGTTGCAACTACGATGTAGTCTTTACCATCAGCCGTTTTAACACCATTAGCTAGCGGGTAGCGGAAGTGCCACATGAAACCTTTTTTGTCTTTGTTTTCAACTTCAAGATCAGAAATTGCAGTGTGCAGTTTAGGATCCCAGTTTACTAGGCGTTTACCACGGTAGATTAGGTCTTCTTCGTATAGACGAACAAACACTTCTTGAGTTGCGGCTGATAAGCCGTCATCCATAGTGAATCGCTCACGATCCCAATCTACAGATGCACCAAGACGACGAAGTTGCTGAGTGATCGTGCCACCAGATTCGCCTTTCCATTCCCAGATCTTGTCAATGAAAGCTTCACGACCGTAGTCGTGTTTTGTTTTGCCTTCTTCAGCTGCGATCTTACGCTCTACAACCATCTGAGTTGCGATACCTGCGTGGTCAGTACCCACTTGCCAAAGTGTGTTTTTGCCTTTCATACGTTGAGCACGGATAAGCGTGTCCATGATCGTATCTTGGAACGCGTGACCCATGTGTAGGCTACCAGTGACGTTCGGTGGCGGGATCATGATGCTGTAAGCTTCTTTTGATGTGTCACCGTGTGGCTTAAAGTAGCCTTTCTCTTCCCAAGTCTGATATAGAGCTTGTTCGATTGATGTTGGGTTATATGTCTTTTCCATAGTGCTCTTAAACGGATACTGTGAATGGTTAATCGTGGTCAAACTTCATAAGTGAAGCTTCTTGAATCTAAATATCAAAGATAGCTTTAACTATGACGTTTGACTATGGATGTTGAATCTCGATAGTTTGTAGCTGATATCCAGCCTGACGGTAAATTTTATACCTTTCTCGAGCTTGTTGCTTAGCTTTTTCTTCGCAAGGAACGAAGTCTACCACCTGAGCAAAGGCGTTCGCAAAGGTTGTGTGATTATCCGCCAAATTTATCACCAATTGACGGTTCCAATTTGGTTTTACTCCATCGTGCCCAATTTCAACGCTAGTTGAGTACTTAGGGCCCTCACCAACAAGGTTGTGAGCAATGAAGTGTTCAGGCTCAACTTGCCAAAAGTATTCAGCAATTGCTTCTGCATGTGCTTTGTCATTGCAGTTAAGATAAACCTTAGCGCCTTGCTTAGCGAAATACCCCGTTAAAAAAATGATGTATTCGGCAAAGCCTTTATTATGAGCTTGCGGTGATTCAGGACTTACAATGTAAAACGTTGCATTGGACATATGATTACCTTTGAAAATCTCAAAAAAATAGTGGCACTAAGTAATCATGCGACTAATAAAAATGGCTAAAAATAAGCTAGGCATTAAATGTTCAGAGAACATAGTAAACCTCATTAGAGTTACTGAGGCTTTTATTGAGATATTAAAAAAGGGCCCGGAGGCCCTCTTTAGCTATTTGATAGCTACTTTGAAGATTGCTCTTCTGTTTCTTGGCCGCTTCTATTTAGTAAGAATTGGACAAGAAGTGATACTGGACGTCCGGTAGAGCCTTTCGCTTTACCTGATTTCCATGCTGTACCCGCACTATCAATATGTGCCCAGTGGTATTTCTTAGCAAATTTAGATAAGAAACAACCAGCGGTGATAGTACCGCCTGGACGACCACCGATGTTAGCCATGTCTGCAAATGGACTAGCAAGCTGCTCATGGTACTCGTCAGTCATTGGTAGGCGCCATGCACGGTCGCTTGCTTGCTCAGATGCGTTCACTAGCTCATGAGAAAGTGGGTTATGGTTCGATAGAACAGCACTGATGTGGTGACCAAGTGCCATTACACATGCACCTGTTAGTGTTGCTACATCAACAACACATTCTGGTTCAAAGCGCTCTACATAAGTCAGTGCATCACACAGTACTAAACGACCTTCAGCATCAGTGTTTAATACTTCAACAGTCTGACCTGACATTGTCGTTAGAATATCACCTGGACGGTAAGCATTGCTGCCTGGCATGTTTTCACAACCAGCAAGAATACCCACAACGTTAATCGGTAGGTTCAGTTTTGCTAATGCTTTCATTGTGCCGAATACAGACGCTGCACCACACATGTCATATTTCATTTCATCCATGGCTTCGCCAGGTTTTAGTGAAATACCGCCTGAATCAAAAGTAAGACCTTTACCTATCAGTACAATTGGTTTTGCACTTGGGTCTGCAGCACCTTTGTATTCCATGATAGACATTAGTGATTCGTTCTTAGAACCACGACCTACAGCTAGGTATGAAGTCATACCCAGTTTTTCCATCTCTTCTTCACCAACAATTTTAGTTGTAACGGTTTCGAAGTCATCCGCTAAGCGACGAGCTTGAGAAGCTAGATATGCAGGGTTTGCAATGTTTGGTGGCATGTTACCAAGATCTTTCGATGCTTTAACACCAGAAGAAATAGCTAAGCCGTGTGCAATCGCTTTTTCACCAAGGCTCAATTCACGACGAGTTGGTACGTTGAATACCAACTTACGAAGTGGACGACGAGTTTCAGGCTTGTTGCTCTTGAATTGGTCGAATGTGTATAGACCATCTTTAGTCGCTTCTACTGCTTGGCGTACTTTCCAGTAAGTGTCACGACCTTTAACATGCAATTCTGTTAGGAAACAAACTGCTTCCATAGATCCGGTTTCATTCAGAGTGCTGATGGTTTTTTGAATGATTTCTTTGTATTGGCGCTCGCCAAGTTCACGTTCTTTACCACAACCAACAAGTAAAACTCGTTCTGATAGAACACCAGGTACTTGATGCAGTAGTAGCATCTGGCCAGGTTTTCCTTCTAGATCACCACGGCGAAGTAGTGAACTAATGTAGCCATCGCTAATTTTATCTAGCTGCTCAGCTACTGGAGAAAGGCGGCGTGGTTCAAATACTCCAACTACGATACATGCGCTACGTTGTTTCTCTGGGCTGCCACTTTTTACACTGAACTCCATGCGTACTCCTACATCCTGAAGACAAATAGAACTAAATGTTAGATAATGCGCTCTTACTTGTTGGATCCTACAATGGAACTAACCTTTAAATAAGAACGTTAACACTTAGTAAAAATTTAAAAAATAAAAGGTTCAACGGGAAATTATAGTGATTCAATTAAAAAAACAAGTTTTGTATAGGTAATTTGAGCGTGATTATTGTTAGATATTTGATCCGCGAGACACTCAAGAGCCAATTTGCGATATTTTTCGTTCTTTTTCTCGTATTTTTAAGCCAAAAGTTTATCAGCGTTTTAGCTGACGCTTCTGATGGTGATATACCCGCAAGTCTAATTTTATCCATTGTTGGTTTGAACATGCCTGCAATGGGGTTACTCATGCTTCCATTGAGTATTTACATCGGAATATTGCTTACTTTTGGTCGTCTTTACGCTGAAAGTGAAATTGTCGTGATGAATGCAACGGGAATTGGAAACAAGTTTCTGATTCAAGCGGCGTTGTATCTTGCGATTATTACCGCGAGCGTAGCTGCATTTAACTCACTCTGGTTATCTCCTTGGGCTCAAGATCGCGAAGCGCAACTAATTGAGCAACTGGCAGCTGAAAATAATGTAGACCTACTGAAGACTGGCAGTTTCGAGCAAACACCAGACGGCTCTTCAGTTGTATTTATTGATTCGATAAAAGACAGCAAGCTTTCAAATGTGTTCATTGCACAAATTCTTCCTCGAGATTCAATATTGCCGAGCGTAATGCTTTCCAAATCTGGTGATGTAAAAGAGCTGAATGATGGGCGCCAAGTGATCACCATGTATGAAGGTACTCGATATGAGGGTGTGCCGACTCGTGTAGATTATATGGTGACGCACTTTGAAGAGTACGAAGGATTAATTGGTCAAAGAGATGTAGAAAGGAAAGGGCGAGATTGGGAAGCAATTCCAACCTTAGATCTGCTTACTCACCCAGACAACAAAGCAAAAGCTGAGCTTCAATGGCGAATCTCCTTAGTGCTGTGTATCCCATTATTAACGATGCTTGTTGTACCTCTTTCGGCTGTTAACCCTCGTCAAGGGCGTTTTGCGAAAATGGGACCTGCAATTCTTATTTATCTCACTTACTTCTTAGCGATCAGTGCAACAAAGTCTTCAATTGAAGACGGGAGTATTCCTGCAGTTATAGGTATGTGGCCGATTAATGCATTACTTCTTGTTGTTGCAGTAGCGGCAAACTTTATGGATAGCGTGCCAGTAAGGCGAGTTAAAGAAAAACTTAGAAAGAAGAGGCTTGCTTAAATCGTGTTTAAGATTCTTGATTTATATATAGGTCGAACCATCATTGCGACAACGTCTTTGGTATTAGTGACGTTTGTTGGTTTGTCTGGAATCATCAAATATGTAGAGCAGCTACGTAAGGTAGGGCGGGGTACATACGATTTACTCCAAGCGCTTTATTTTGTGCTTTTGAGTATTCCACGTGATATTGAAATGTTCTTCCCTATGGCGGCTTTGTTAGGGGCTCTTATTGGGTTAGGGATGTTAGCGGCAAGCTCTGAACTTGTTGTTATGCAGGCGGCTGGTTTTTCTAAGCTTGATATTGGTATGTCAGTATTGAAAACAGCCGTACCACTGATGGTTATTGTTATGCTGTTAGGGCAGTGGGGGGCGCCACAAGCTCAAAAAATGGCTCGTGATTTAAGAGCTATGTCCATTTCTGGGGGGAGCATTGTTTCTACACGAAGTGGTGTGTGGGCAAGAGATGCGAATGACTTTATTTTTATCGCTGAAATAGATGGAGAACAGCTGCATGGGGTAAATATGTGGCGGTTTGATAAAGATAAGAATTTAAAAACAAGCCTTTTTGCCGAGTCTGCTGAATACAACGGTGATAACACTTGGCTGATGTCTGGTGTGCAGTCAACTTCTTTTGAAAGTGAAGTTGAAATATCGAAAATAGTCTCACCAGATTACTTATGGAAAACATCGCTGGCACCGGACAAATTGGCGGTTGTTACTGTGAAACCAGAAGAGCTATCGCTTAGTGGGCTTTATGATTACGTCAAGTATTTGAAAGCTTCAGAACAAGATTCGTCTCGTTATGAATTGGCTTTCTGGCGTAAAGTCACGCAACCTATCTCTATTGCTGTAATGATGCTGATGGCATTATCTTTTATCTTTGGTCCTTTAAGAAGTGTCACTATGGGGGCAAGGATATTATCTGGTGTAATTGCGGGCTTCACTTTTTACATCTCAAGTGAGTTCTTCGGCCCTGTCAGTTTGGTTTATCAGATACCTCCAGCATTTGGTGCATTAGCACCTAGCTTTGTATTCTTCTTCGTAGCTGTGATGTTGCTGAGGCGAAAACTTTAAGTTAGACGTCAATCTAAGTTGGAAATAAAAAAGGGAAAGCTCAGTGCTTTCCCTTTTTGTTATGGTTTTTTAGATTAAAGATGACAAGCAACTCTATCTAGTTAGCCTTTGGAAGAACAACGACTTCTGTCTTTGCCCATATATCGTGAAAGGCACGTTTCTTTGGATCAAATGGCACGGCTAGGTTCGATAATCCAAACCCTGATGTTGCTAGCCTAATTAATGCCTGTGTTACGGAAATGGCTGTCCCATCTGTATTTTGCAGGCGTAACTTCCAAGCTCTCATTCCTAATGTTTGACCAGCTCGAGTCCAGAAGAATACGAAGAAATAAACCCAAACAGCGGCTAGATAAAAGGTATAGACATAGCTCCAGGTTGGGTGGTTAGAAAGCATATCACTTGCATCTGCATATGGAGCGTAAGAGATTAACCCGCCTGCTAATAAAGCTTCTAATACCGCAATCACAATACCTGCAGCCATCATCTCTACAGCAAGAATGATTAATGCATCGTAAAAGAGTGCACTAAACCTTCTCATCATGCCGGCTGGTGGTAATTTGTTTGGTGATGTCATAATGATTTACTTACCCTAAAAATTTTCGTCAGAATATAGTTTTACTTGCTTCCTGAAAAGAGAGCTAACGCACAGCTTACTTGTTAATGGCGAAATTATCGTCAAACACACTGCTTTTCAATCTTTTATACTTGCAGGATCACTTCGCATACGTATAATGCCAAGCATCGAAAGGGCAACGCCCCAAGATAATGCCGGTATGGTGAAATTGGTATACACGACGGATTCAAAATCCGTTGCCTTCGGGCGTGGCGGTTCAAGTCCGCCTACCGGTACCATATTTAAATGATAAAGCCTCGACTCATGTCGGGGCTTTGTTGTTTCTAGGCTTAAATGCTTTTAGCTACTCACACTTTTCCCCACGTTATTCTTTAGTCGTAAATTGTTGGTAAAACTTAACAAAGTCACACTCTTATCTTTCAATCTTAATGTCATCGTCTATGGTTAAAGTATCAACCAAGGAGATGCCTATGCTAAAACTAACCCCTTATTTATTTTTCAGTGGTCGCTGTGAAGAAGCTTTAGAGTATTACCGAAAGTGCTTTAATGGTGTTGTGCTAACCAAGCAATACTTTAGAGATGCGCCACAACTTATTGAAGGGGGCAATCCAGATTGGATCATGCACGCCGAACTAGAGGCGTTTGGTCTCAAAATCATGATGTCTGATGGCGTGAATGCTAAAGAGCTACAAGGGAATAATATAGCGCTTTCACTAGTGGTTGAAGATTCACATACTCAAAATCAACTGTTTGAATATTTTTGTGATGGTGGACGCGTCATGATGCCTTTAAATGACACGTTTTGGGGAGCAAAATTTGGGAAAGTTGAAGATAAATTTGGCATTCGCTGGATGCTACATTGTGAAGAACTTAGCTAACCGCACTGAAATACATAATGAATTCAACTGATAAATTAATTAATATTATAAATTATCTCCATAGATTGTGTTGTATATAGAAAGTGGCCAGTATCAAAATTACAGTGGATCGTATTCAGCCGGGTTTACATATCCGACTTCCAGTAAAGTGGAATGAGCATCCATTTCTGTTTAACAGTTTTAAGATAAAAGATAATGAACAGATCCAAATGATCAAACATTTGGGGATTAAATATGTTTATATCAATCTAAATCAAAGTGACACTCAACCTCTTCCTGCTAATCAAGAATCAACAAGTACTGACGATGTGTCGAGTGAATTGGATCTTGAAGCTGAAAGAATGTGGCAAGAGAAGCAAAAGCGCATTGAAAACTTAAGTTCATATAGAAGGCGAGTTATCAATTGTGAAAAAGAGTTCGAACGTTCGTTAGCTAGAATGCGATCTGTAATGACGAAGATTCGGAATCGCCCGGCAGATGCTGTTGGAGAAGCGAAAGTTTTAATCGATGATATCGTCGAAAAGCTACTAAGTGATGATAATGTCACTTTGCATTTGATGAATGGGAAAAGTGAGTTTGAAGATATTTATTTCCATTCTTTAAATGTTGCTGTTATTGCCATGATGGTGGGAAAGGCAAAAAACTATAATGCTCAACAATTAAAAGAGCTTTCATTTGCTGCTCTATTTCACGATATTGGTAAAATAAAAATACCTTCAGCTATTTTAAGAAAGCAAACTCCTTTAACTGGACCAGAAAGTAACTACCTTAAGCTACATACTAAGTATGGTTTAGATATTGCGGAGGCGATTGAAGACTTTCCAATTAGTGCCAAGAATGTGATTGCCCAGCACCATGAACTTAATGATGGTTCAGGGTACCCAGAAGGACTAAAAGAAGATCAAATTGATGAACTAGCAAAAGTGATCTCAGTAGCGAATGCTTTCGATAATCTATGCCATCACAATGTGCCATCCCAACAAAAAATCCCTTATATTGCACTCTCTCATCTATACAAAAACTGCAAGCATCTATATAGCAACGACAACCTAAATATTTTGATCAAGTTTATGGGTGTTTTTCCCCCGGGTACGGTTGTACAGCTTTCAAATGACATGATTGGTCTTGTCATTTCTGTGAATAGTAAAAACATCCTATTTCCTAATGTTCTAATTTACGACCCTAACGTTCCTCGAACGCAGGCTCCTATCATTGATTTAGGAGATAAAGAAATAAAGATAGTTAATGCCGTTCATCCTAATAAGCTTCCAGAGAAGGTAAGAGAATATCTAAATCCAAGATCTAGACTATCTTACTTTTTCGATAGTGATGACTAAGTTATCCACAGGATTTTGTGAGAAAACTGTAAGTAACTTGAGGCTAAATTGGTATAAATAATCATTTGGTTGTTCTCTAAACAGTTGAGTGTTTTTTTTAAAGAAAATCGCTTTTTAGGCTTGCCAATATAGAGAACCTCTCTATAATGCCGCCTCACTGACACGGCAGACGCCATAAGGCTTCAGCGAAAATCAGTAAGACGAAAATTCTAAAAAATTAAATTTAAAAAAGTGTTTGACACTTTAAGTTAAATCGCTAGAATTCACGTCCGCTTTGAGAGGTTTCCTATTAAAAGGAAAGCTTCAAAAAAAGCAAAGCTCTTTAACAATTTAAACCTATCAATCTGTGTGGGCACTCGTTGATGAATATCAAAATTTGTTTTGCAATAGCAAAACAAGATTTCCTCGGAAATCAATTTGGTTTCAATGAACTGAGTGACCAATACAAAATTAAGTTTACTTAATTTTGGCACAGTCAATTCATTACCATTCTGTTGGAATGGTAATAGCTTTAGAATTACATGTT